>JAHJDR010000231.1 GCA_018812345.1 bacterium
CCGCTTTTTCACGAGTGCCTGGTCCTTCAAGATAACCAGGCGTTGTGAGAAAATCGATTTTTTTCATGAAACGACGTGTATCTTGTTGCATGAGCAAAATGGTTCGCCAACAATGACTGCCCACATCATTAGCCCCACCAGAACCAGGCAAGCGCACTTTAGGATTAGCATGCTCACCAATCACTGTAGAATTTAAATTGCCATACATGTCAATTTGCGCGCCACCCAAAAATCCATATTCAATATGACCACGTTGCGCTGTTTCCATAATATCGCAAATACCAGAGGCATGCAGACCTTTATTGGCTGTGTACATATCGCCAACATTTAGAGGCAAAGTTTCTAAAATAGCACCAGTTCCCCCAAATTCAAAAATAGGAATCAGGTTAGGTGCATGCGTCTTTTGAGCCAAAGAGGCAGCCAGCATAGGAATGCCTGTCCCAATAAAAGCCGTATTATTGTCCTCAATGAGACGCGATGCCAGACAAATAAGTAATTCATTTGGTTTGTAATCAGTTGTCATAATCTTATCCTTACCTTAAGCCTTGCGCCCTACGCCCTAAGCCTTGATTTGTAATTTTTCTAGTCTATCCTTCCCCACCACTTCCAAATACTCTTCATGCGATTTCACATTATAAATCCACTTATCTAAATACTTTTGCACTTCTTCTTTATTTCCAGAAATAGAATAATAGTGTTTCAAGTTTTCAATGTCTTTATCATACTTTTTGGGCATTTCGCCGGGGTGGGAACCCCAAGGTGTGTGCACTACGGCATCGACATTATAAAAAGGAATAATGGTGCGCTCAGGCTCTTTACGAATAGCGTCTGTTTCAATAATTTCTTCCGCACTTATGATCACACGTTTAGAAGCCCGGGCCATTTCTGCTGCAAAACCAGTTACACCATCAATTTGGCAGTTTCCATATTTATCCGCGCGACTCACATGAATAATACCCACATCGGGAATCACAGCAGGAATCAAACAAACAGGCTGTTTGGTGTAAGGGCATTCAATGACTTTGCCTGAAGAATAATTAAACGTATCAGTTCCCAACATAGAGCGTACAGGAATAAAAGGAACGCCCATAGCTGCGGCTTTAAGACGCCAAGCTAAAGCAGCATTGGACCATTCAACAATTTTTTTTATTTGCCCAGACTTAATGGCTTCACGGGCATTTTTAGAAATACCAAAAACTTCATAACCAATATAGGTCCAATCAATTTCAGTAAGTGATCCCGCAGCTATCATAAGATCAAGTTCATAAACACCCATGCCTGAAGTGGCTAGATTAGTCCGTCCTTGTCTGATAATTTCGCGAATGAGTGACATAGGGCAACGGATAGCGCCATAGAGTTCCACGCCAACATAATCACCATCATTTACATATTTCTTAATGGCGTCATGTTCGGTCATCATTTTATCAACAAGACCTTTTGGTTTTGCCCTATTAATATCGCGAAAGCCATCTAAATCAATCTCGCGGGTGAGTTCAAATTTACCATTTTGTAAAACTTTTATGTTTTCGTTTTGCATAAGACTTCACTGTTTTAGGTTGTTTTTTATGGAATGCAATCTAGAAAAGAAACCTCTACATGGCAAGCACGTATTTTAGAGGCTTAAAATAGGTTTATAATGTCATTTATCAATGTGGCAAAAGTTCAGCGACAAGAGTCATTTTTTCAGTAATCATATCATGTTCTTCTTGGAGCATCTTTAAAGTCAGAGGCAATGTTGTGAGCTCAATATTTTTCTGGAGTAAAGATATTGCCTGCCGCCAAACCTCAAGGGCTCGCACGTAATAGATTGGTCGATCTTTTTCATTTTGAAAAGCATGGTCCAAATAAGCATCTCCCCTGTGATGAAAAACAGAAATTAATCTTAAATCTTTTTCCATTTGATAAAACGCTTGCTCTTCAGAAGACAAAGGTCTTCGTGTTCTGGGATCACGGGAAGTTACAAGGGAATCAAAATAATATTTGGCGCTGTCTAGTGTTGTAAGCGCGACATCATCACCTCTTAACATCTCCATCACGCCAGATGTTAAGAACATATCTCCTTCAAGCAAAGGGTCATAGTGATCTAATGTATCTGCTTGTGCTGTGATAAACTCACTACTCGTACATTTAAAAGAATAAGAGCCAACAAAGTCATAGCCTAAAGCAAAGGCTAGTGCACTGGTATTAATTGCTTCTCTTGCCTGACTCAGAGCTCTTCTAGGATTGAATTTAACAAGCCTTTGTTGTGATAGCCTTCGTCTGAGTAATTCTTGTGAACCACGAATACGATCAACACCGGAAAATTGATCAGCCTCAATGGAAAAAGGCAGACCAGATCTCAACTGCGCCACAACAGGTTCAAGAACCTCTGGAGTCAGCGGATCAAAGACATCAATACCCTGTGCCTTTCCCCCAACAAGCTGGGCTTTATGCATGGGAAAATTGGGTCCAAATAACGGTGAACATAAAGGGGGACGGGGTGATGCTCTTAATATATACGCTATCATACTGATTTCCTTTTTTTAACAACCTTGACCGATGAGTACTCTTAGCGTTTACTATATATAGTGAAGAAAAATATAGACTGGGAGAAAAATATCGGACACAAATGTGTCCAAAATTTGGTTTGATACTTCCGTTGGTATTGCAAATCCTATTCTAAAAGCCACATCCCACACAATGATTCTCTGACACGTCAGACTTGTCAGATATGTCTTGTTTTAAGATTCTCACTAAATGAGTCCCAGTCTCAATGAGATCAGTCTCTGAGAGACTTTTTTGAGCATTCTTTTAATGCATCACTTTGATTTAACTCGTTAATAATTATTTAACAACTTGGCACTCCCCTTGCATATTGAACGACATGAATAAAAAAACACTTATCCCTCAACATGGTGGTTACAGAAATTTACACAGTTTTAAGACAGCACAAATTGTTTATGATAGCACAGTAATTTTTTGTAATCGGTTTGTCAGTAGATTTTCGCGCACTCAAGATCAAATGGTACAAGCAGCGCGAAGTGGTGTTCAAAATATTGCAGAAGGCAGCGTGGCCAGTGCTACTTCTAAAAAGACAGAACTTAAGCTTACTAATGTTGCCAAAGCAAGCTTGGAAGAGCTGCTCTTAGACTATGAAGATTATTTGAGACAACGAGGCCTAAAACAATGGAAGACAGAGTCACCACAAGCTGTTTTTATCAGACAAATAAGATTCTCAGACATGTCTGACCTGTCTGACACGTCAGAGCCTTATTGTCTGACAACAACCAGAGATGAAGTGGCAGCTAATGTGCTTATTTGTTTGATCAACCAAGCTTGTTTCTTGTTGAGAAAACAACTTCAAAAACTAGAAAGAGAATTTCTTGAAGAAGGTGGTTTTACAGAAAGATTGTATAAAGTCAGAAGTGCTCAGAAACAAAGAAACGGTTTTCGTTAAATCAATCACCCAATCTTGAATGGTTTGGCGTGGCCTAGTTGATTTTATTATGCTTAATTTTTATTTATAAATAGAAAGCTCTCAAAAGAGCCAAAATATTGATAAGTTCTCTAAATGGGAAATGAGGGAGCTTTGGGCCTATGGACCTGTGGGCCTATGAGGGAGATGGGGATTTTTGGTCGCGCGTAGCAGAAAATACAAGCTCCGTCATTGCGAACCAGAAGGCATAAAGGCTCCTTTATAGTAATATTGTCTTCTATTTTAATTATCGGATAAAAAAAGCATTTGTTGTGAAAAGCTGACAAATATCGTGTCCTCAAGGACACGGATGTCTTTGAAAAATAGCAATAATTTCACAGCTCATCTTAATGATAAATTCGGTTTGACGCTAAAAAAAACCCATGCTACTTTCCCAAGGCTTATGGAATTACTACCTGATATTACTATAATTTATATGTGGCTCCTCTTTGCCCTAACTCTCTGTGTACTACACTTTCTCGTGTTCAAACCCACATTAAAAATAATTAATAAGCGCTATGAAAAAACACAGGGCTTGCAAAAAGAAGCTCATGAGCAACAAGCACAAACTGAACTTAAAAAAGAAGAGTATGAAGCCTTCATGGAACAAACTGCTCAGGAAGGCCAAACATTAAGAGAACAAATCATAAACCAAGCCACAAAAAAGAAAAACGACCTTATTGATCAAGCACGAAAACAAGCACAAGATCACTTAAAAAAAGAACGGGCCTCATTAGAAAACGAATCAAAGAAAGCACAAAAGGATTTAACACAAGGCACAGAACTTTTGGCCACACAAATCTGTGACAAACTTATTAATCAAGAGGTTCAGTGACAAATAAAAACAAGATCATCATCGCCCTTGTCCTTTATATCATTTTTGCCAGTATCAATTACTTTGTCCTGGGTAACTATGCTCTTGTGTATGCGTTTGAAAACTTCTTCATGCTCATTTTTCTGCTCTATGTTTTTGTGGGCAATCCTATAAAAGATTTTTTTGCTAATCGTTCTTCTGATATCATCCGTCAAATAGACCAAGCCAGTGAATCCTTTGAAAAAGCCTATGAAGCAAAACAGCAAATTGAAAACAAACTAACCATGGCTCCAGAAGAAAAAAGAACATTGCTCAATAAAATTAATCAAGCAGCACTCAATGAAGAAAAAGAATTGATTGAAGAAGGGGAAACTTTAAACAAAAAAATCATTAACGATGCTCATGTTCTGGCTAAGAATGAAGTAATTAAAACAAAAGTTAATTTGCGCCGTTTCACAGCAAACCGAGCCGCGCACTTAGCAGAAAAAAAAATTATAGAAAAAATAACCCCACAAGACCATGAACGCCTGGGAAATGAATTTATTAAGAGAATTAAAGAGGAAAGGGCTCTGTGAAAGAAATCATTATAGCCAAAAGATATGCCCGAGCCCTCATAGCTCTCGCCAAAAATAAAAACAGCATTGAAGCCATTGGTGAAGAAATGGCTCTTTTTATACATAACACAGAAAACAATAACACATTACTCACGACACTCACAAACACAGCACATGACCTAACAAGTCGTTTAAACATTATCACTCAGATAGCAGAAAAACTTGGTATAAGTGAGCTCACGACACGTTTTTTAAAAGTACTGACTGAAAAAGGACGTCTAGAAATTATTACTAATATCCTTGAGGCTTATACAAATCTCGCACACAAAGAAATGAATTATTCTGAAATGATTGTGACCAGCGCTACTAAACTTTCAGACCCACAATACACAGAACTAACAGCACATTTTACGAACAAAACAAAAAAGAAAATTATTTTAAGAAAGAAAATCAACCCCGCAGTACTAGGGGGCGTGATTGTCCAGATGGGCGATCAGGTTTACGATTATAGTTTGAAAAGACAATTGAATGAATTAAAAGAAAAAATGACAAATTAGGTTCGCGGGTTCTCGGGTTCTCGGGTTCGCGGGTCAGCTGTTTTTCCAGCGACCCTGCGATCCAGCGAACCAGCGACCCCGTGAAATAAAAATGCAAATCAGAGCAGAAGAAATTAGTGAAATCATCAAACAAGAAATTGTTGATTACGATAAAGACATTAACCTTGCTGAAATCGGCACAGTCATTTCAGCAGGCGATGGCATTGCCCGCATCCATGGGCTGGAAGCCGCACAAGCAGGTGAACTTTTAGAATTTCCCAATGGCGTAAAAGGCATGGTCTTAAATTTAGAAGAAGACAATGTCGGTGTTGCTATTATGGGTGACGACATTGGCATTGGCGAAGGTGACGAAGTCAAACGCACTGGTCGTATTGCTGAAGTTCCTGTGGGTGATAATGTGATTGGGCGTGTGATCAATGCTTTAGGTGAGCCCATTGATGGTCTTGGTCCTATTGAAACAACAGAAAAAAGACGTATTGAAATTAAAGCCCCTGGCATTGTTGCCAGACGCTCTGTTCATGAACCGCTTCAAACAGGCATCAAGGCTATTGATTCTATGATTCCCATTGGTCGCGGTCAACGTGAGCTCATCATTGGTGATCGTCAAACGGGTAAAACAGCCATCGCAATCGACACAGTCATCAATCAAAAAGGCCAAGATGTGTTTTGCTTCTATGTTGCCATTGGTCAAAAGCAATCTACAGTGGCTCGCGTTGTAGAAAGATTAAAACAACATGGTGCCATGGAATACACAACTGTTATTGCTGCCAATGCCTCGGATCCAGCATCTCTTCAATTTGTAGCCCCCTATTCTGGCTGCACCATGGCTGAATACTATCGCGATTCAGGACGACACGCACTTATCATTTATGATGATCTCTCAAAACAATCAGTAGCGTACCGACAATTGTCCTTGCTCTTAAGGCGTCCTCCTGGTCGTGAAGCCTTTCCTGGTGATGTTTTTTATCTTCATTCAAGACTTTTAGAACGAGCAGCCAAGCTTAATGAAGAGCATGGTGGAGGGTCCCTCACAGCTCTTCCCATCATTGAAACACAAGCCGGCGATGTATCTGCATATATTCCCACAAATGTTATTTCTATTACTGATGGACAAATTTACTTAGAAACAGATCTGTTCTATGCAGGTGTGCGCCCTGCGGTAAATGTAGGATTATCGGTATCACGTGTTGGTGGCAACGCCCAAATTAAAGCCATGAAACAAGTTGCCGGAACCCTGCGCTTGGAACTGGCACAATACAGAGAGCTGGCTGCCTTTGCACAGTTTGGTTCTGATTTGGATAAAAACACACAAAAGCAACTCGAGCGTGGCAAACGACTCGTTGAAGTTCTCAAGCAAGGGCAATACGTTCCCATGCCTGTAGAAATTCAAATCATTGAAGTTTTTGCCGCCACAAATGGCTTCTTAGATAGCGTTGACACACATAAAATACCAAAATATTTAAAAGAACTCGTTAGTTTCTTTAAAGCTAATAAAGAAGATTTGTTAAACGAAATTAAGGAAAAGAAAAAGCTATCCGATGACTTGATGGCAAAACTAAAATCATCGATGGAAGATTTTAAGGAGACGGTTAAAATTTAAACGTCTATCGTCTATCGTCTGTCGTCTAGCGCCTGCCCCGTTTGCGGGGTCTAGCGGTTTGTTCTAGACGAGCGACGAGCGACGTGCGACGTGCGACGAAAAATGGCAACACTTAGAGACATAAAAAAACGCATTTCATCTGTTAAGAACACGCAAAAGATTACACGTGCCATGAAAATGGTGGCTGCGTCTAAACTCAGACGCGCTCAACAATCTTTGCTCGGCCATCGTCCCTTTGCCAATCATCTCAATCAAATTGTTAACGACGTGATGAGTCGCTCCTACGATGGTTTTCATCACCCGCTCACTCTCAGAAAACAAGAAACAAAAAAATAGATGCCTTGGTGTATAGTTCCAATCGCGGGCTTTGCGCTGGGTTTAATTCAAATCTTTTGCGTTTTACAGAAACCTGGCTTCACAAAAAAGAAACCAGTAAAAAACAAATCAATCTGCACATGATTGGCCGCAAAGGTCGTGACTTTTTTAAAGCAAGAAAAATTGATCTTAAAAATGTTCATCTTGATTATGCTGAATGCCTAACCATGAACCAAGCCACAGAGCTAGCAGAAAAAGCCATTACAGATTTTCTATCAGGTGACATTGATTCTTATTATATTATTTATAATACTCAATCCTGTGGTGTTTATACAGTCTCACGAAAGAGGATTAAAATTTACCATGGGGGCCATATCAGATGAGGCTCTCAGCGGCGGCGTACATTTTTTGCTGGAAGTGGATACCGCCTCCGTGGTGAACAAGCATCTGGAAACCCAGTTCGGTGAGTTGAAGAAGGCTCTGCGGGAGGCAAAAGTTCGCTACA
>JAHJDR010000232.1 GCA_018812345.1 bacterium
AGGTTTTAAGGACTTTGAACAGAGATATTATCAGTTCAATAATCAATATCCAATAAAGAATATCCAATATCCATGTGAAGACTTACTTGGATATTGGATATGGGGTGTTGCTTATTGGATATTGAATCTATTTGTAATAATTAGAGTTTTCATTAAATCCATTGCCCTCTTGCCTTCTGTATATGAATCTCCTAGTAAGAAACCAGAATGGTTCTAGAACGCTTAAAATATATTGCTGTTGATGGTCCTATTGGTGTGGGCAAAACGAGTTTAGCAAAAATGCTCGCTCAAGACCTTGAGGCACGTGTTGTTTATGAAAATCCCGATGACAATCCCTTTATCGAGAATTTTTATGAAGATGTGAACCGTTATGCTTTTCAAACGCAGCTTTTCTTTCTTCTTTCTCGTTACAGGCAACAAATGTCCTTGCGACAACAAGATTTATTTGAACAGAAAGTCGTGTGTGACTATGTTTTTTCAAAAGATCTTGTTTTTGCCAGGCTTAATTTAACAGATGATGAGTTTGATCTTTATTATCAAATCTATAATTTGCTAGATCAGCGATTACCCAAACCTGATGTTGTTATTTTCATGCAAGCACAACCTGATATTTTGATGAAACGCATAAAAAAGCGTAGTAAAGACTATGAAAGACAGATCACTCCAGAATATATTCTCCAAGTATCTCAAGCCTATAGCCAATTTTATTTTCAGTACACAGACACACCTCTTCTTGTTTTAAATACCTCAGGTCTTGACTTTGTAAAACATGAAAAAGATTATGAGTTATTGCGTCAGGAATTGGTGACCCTTATCAAATCTGGTAAAGATAAACATTATGTAACGATCGCACCACGTTGATTTAGGTTATCGGTTATCGTTTATCGGTTGCCGTCGGAAGTGTATAACCAATAACGGACAACGGTAAACGGAAAACGGAAAACGAATTATGAGCACACAAGCAAGAACATCATCTAATAAGGTCACTATTAACACTCTTAGAAAGTTATATAACACTGATGAAAAGATCACGGCTGTTACAGCCTACGATTTTACCATGGCAAGGATGCTTGATTCTGCGGGTGTTGATATTATACTTGTAGGTGATTCTTTAGGTATGGTTGTTCAGGGAGAGAAAACAACATTGCCCGTGACCATTGAGCATATGTTGTACCACACATCTTGCGTGACAAAAGGTGTTGAGCGAGCCCATGTTATGGTTGACATGCCGTTTATGTCCTATCAATCAAGTTTTGATCTTGCTGTTGAAAATGCTGGTAAGCTCGTAAAGGCTGGTGCCCAATCAGTAAAACTCGAAGGTGGTGAAGAGATCACAGAGCTTATTTGGTATTTAAATAAAATTGGAATCCCTGTGATGGCACATATTGGGTTAAAACCTCAAAGTATTCATAGCATGGGTGGGTATAAAATCCAGGGCAAATCAAAAACGGACGCGGATACTATTATTGAGGAAGCAAAATTGATGGAAGAGGCAGATGCCTTTGCCTTATTGCTCGAAGGTATTCCCTTAGAAGTTGCTCAAGAGATTACCAACAGTGTTTCCATTCCTACTATTGGTATAAGTAGTGGCCCACATTGCAGTGGCCAAATTCTTGTCAGTTACGATTTGCTGGGTGCGAATCCTGACTTCAAACCAAAGTTTGTAAAACAATATACAAATCTCAATGAGACTGTTACGCAAGCAGTAGCTTCTTATTGTCAGGACGTAAAATCAGGACAATTTCCTGCTGAGCATAATTCTTTTCATCAAAATCTTGTTATGGTTAAGACAGGATCACAGTAAAAATATTATTTTTTGTGTTCTCTAATCAAATCTTTAAGCTCTTCTAATTGTTTTTCTAAATCAATATTCTTTTTTAACAAATCATTATACTTGTTTTTAAGAATTTTATGTTCATCTGTAAGTTTTACGTAATCTTTATCAGCCTCCTGCAAGCTTTTTAAAAACGGACCTGATGAAGGGGATTGTGTTTGTGATGTTTGTTTTTTTGGTTGCTCAGTTATTAAGGGCTTTTTTGAGACTTCAGGTTGTTTGATTTTTGTTGCGGGCGTGGTGAGGGGTGTTTTTACTGCTGGTTTTTGTTCTTTTATAATGGGGCTTGGTATTTTTTCTTTTTCAATTTTATTATCTAATTGTTTATGAATAGGCTTCTGTTGTTCAAAGAGATAGCCAGAATGATGAAAGTGTTTTGTTATAAAACGTGCATCAAAACTCTTATTAAAACCACCATAGATGACAAGGCCAATAACAAGCACATAAACAAAAACGAGTATCCAGGAGATAATGAGGATGATACTATGAAAACGGCGAAGGGGGCTTATGAGATAGGGGGCGAGATAAATAACTATGGGAATAATCCAAGGCCATACAGGAAAGCCCATCATAAATTCGATACCAAAAGCTATGGCAGCACATAATACGAGATAACCAAAAAGTTTATAAATTTTGACGTTAACATGAGTAGCAATTTTTAAGGGATCGAGGAGTATAAAAAGGGCAATGACAAGTGTAAACAGGCTAATGAAGAGGCTTA
>JAHJDR010000233.1 GCA_018812345.1 bacterium
CTGTTTATGGTCTTTTTGATGCTTTTTTTTCACGCAAACAACAAGTTAACTATGCCTTTCTCTCGCTCATGCCCTCAGCCGCTTATCGTTTTTATAAGGGGCTTTCTTTCTACGGCAGTGCTGGTTATGTTCTCATGCACCCCTCACAACTTAATCGTCTTTGGAACGGCAGGGCAAACGTAAAAAGCATTTATCATGGCCTTAAGGCGGAGACGGGTATTGGCCTTAGTCACAAGCTAAGCTCAAATATTACTCTGGCACCACAAATAGGAGCCCAATACACATACATAGCAAATGATCACCTGTTCACACCGGTTATTCGTATTAATCTTTTATTAACCCTTTAGTTTAATTAAAGAATCATGACTGATAATAAAACAAGCCCTAAAGAGAGCCTAATAGAAACAGCAACTTTTGTTTCAAGAATCAATCATGATGTCAAAAACCCACTGGCCATCATCTCTCAAGTAACAGCACAACTTGATGAAGAAATGCATGGTCCTCTAAACGAAAACCAAAAAAAACTACTGGCGCTCTCAACAAAAAACATTACTCGCATTAGAGAAATTCTTGATGACGCCTCCCTCTTGTGTAAACTTGAAGCCAATGTTTTAAAATATGATTCCGGCACAATTTGTTTAAACGACCAAATTCAAGACATCATCAGCCTTCTTAAGGCTCATAAAAAACACCCTGCTGTTGTTATCAACACAGCCCTTCCCAAGGAAAACCTCTATACTGCTTTTGACAAAGAACTATTAACAAATGTTTTTTTAAAACTGCTCACGTACGCCCTTTCATGGACAGAAAAAGGTTCTGTTCTTATCACAGCAATTAAAAAAGACGCTAAAATTGCTATTGAAATCACAAATACGGGTTATGAATTATCAGAAAAGGATATTGAAACAGCTTTTGAGAAGTTTAAAATGTTTCGCTGCCGCCCTCGCTGCGAGCAAAAACCAACAGGACTTGGTTTTTTCATTGCAAAGCATATTATTGAAATGTTTGGAGGGACTTTATCTCTTGAGAATCAACCAGAAAAAGGCTCTGTGATTTGTATGTCCTTTAAAAGCAATAAAACACTAGCCTAAATATTCTTTAATCTTTTTCAACAGATCAGTACTCTCAAAAGGCTTAGTGACATAGTCATTGGCGCCTGAATCTGTACCTGTTTTTTTATCTTGTTCCTGACCTCTTGCTGTCAGCATAATAATCGGTATGTCTTTAAGTTCTTCATCAAACTTTAAAAGACGGCAAACATGGTAACCATCCATCTTGGGCATCATCACATCGAGTAAAATAAGATCGGGTTTTTCTTCCCGCGCTTTTTCAAGCCCCTCTTCTCCGTCATGAGCCGTTAATACAGTATACCCAGACGCTTCTAGACGATAGGTTAGTGTTTCTACCAAGTCTCTTTCATCATCTACAATCATTACTCGTTTCTTCTCAGCCATAAAATCTCCTTTAACGGTCTTTACTATTTTAAATAATTTTGTTTAATTATACAACTGTCAACTAATTGAGCCGCTCTTTTATCAAGCGATCAATTTCTGCTTGATCCACAACTCTGCTCGCAGCCAAATCAACTTTGTTTGTTTTCAAGCACTTATCAATTGTTTGTTCTTTCACAGCGCGGCGAGATCATAGCGTGTTTTACAAAAGTCTCTCTAGCATCTTTATCACACGAGGATCTCGCGGTGACGTGCTGCTATCAAAAGACTTTCCAGGAACCCCTTTCCGATCAATATAATATTTATAAAAATCCCATTGGGGTTTAATGCCAATTTTTTTATAAAGGCTCATAAAGAAGGGGTTGTCTCCTTTTTTTTTTGTCAACACTTGTCAGTGAAAAAAGAGGAAATGAAATCCCATAATTTCGTTTGCAAAACTTTTTTATGTCTTCATTCGATTTTTCATTTTGGTCGCCAAAATCATTTGTTGGAAAGCCTAAGATAATAAAGCCTTTATCCTTATATGTTTGGTATAAATCTTCCAACGCTCGTAACTGCCTCGTAAAACTTCCCTCAATTGCAATGTTTGTAACTAAAACAACCTTTCCTTGATAAGCACATAAGTTTTGCTTTTTTCCACCAAGTGTAAGAACTTCATAATTAAGTGCTGCGGGACAATTCTCATAAGTTTTTGCCTGGACCCATAACGGCGCCATACAAACAACAAGAAACATTACCATCATAGCTGCTTTTTTTTTCATTATACACCCCTTTTAAACATAGCGTGTTCTCACAAATCTAATAGTCCTTTTATTAAAATAATAATAAGGGCAATTGGGGCTAACACACGCATGCTCCATAAATATATAAAAGAAATGTATTTCTTTACGCCCTTATCGCCCAGCACCTGCAAAAAGACCCTTGGCCCTAACACCCACCCCAAAAAGAGGGCTGTAAGAATTCCTCCCAAAGGAAGAAGAAGACTAGATGAGACCTTGTCAAATAAATCAAACACTGTAAAACCAAAAATTGTAAAAGAGGATAAGATGTTAAAGGAAAGGGCACAAAAAATACCAAGAACAAATATGATGGTTGAGACAACAATGGTCGCTGTTTTTCTTTTTGTATTAAATTTTTCTATCCAAAAAGTAATCACAACCTCCAAAAGACTCATGGCTGATGTAATCGCAGCA
Organism: bacterium; assembly: GCA_018812345.1. Taxonomy (GTDB): domain Bacteria; phylum UBA10199; class UBA10199; order UBA10199; family JADGCS01; genus JAHJDR01. Next base: position 2,645 of record JAHJDR010000233.1, read on the forward strand.
AATGTAACCAAAAGAAAAAAGGCCACGGCCACAAAATAGCCACCAGGCATTTTGGCAAACAAAACAGGAAGCGTTTGAAAGATAAGCGTGGGGCCGCTATCGGCTTTAAACCCATATGTATACACAACGGAAAAAACGACAATTCCTGCCAAGAGAGCTATGAGCGTATCTAAAATGCTAACAGTAATGGCAACTCTTAATATTTTTTCTTCTCGTTTAAAATAGCTGCCAAAAGTAATAACAATCCCCATGGCCAATCCCAATGAGAAAAAAGCTTGGCCAACAGCTTCTAATACAGACCTGCCTGTTAGCTTGCTGAAATCTGGCTTAAATAAAAAGGCAAGGGCTTCGGGAGCGCCTTTAAGAAAAAGGGCGTGCAATAAAAGTCCCAATAACAAAACAAAAAGAGAGGGCATGAGCACTTTATTCCATCGCTCCAAACCCTTTTCAACGCCTCCCACAACAATTCCTGCCGTTAATAACATGAAAATAAAGTGCCAAAAAAGCTGGCGTCCTGGACTGGCAAAAAGGTTTGTCATGATCATTTTTATTTGGTCAGCGCTTTCTGCACGACCAAATTCATTCACCAAAGAACGATAAGAAAAATCAAGAACCCAACCACCAACAACGCTGTAAAAAGATAAGATGAGAATGGCTGCAATGATTGCCATCACACCAATTCCCTGCCAAGGACTTCCTTTTCTGTGCAACACTTCAAAAGCACTCACCGTATTTTTTTGCGACGTTTGACCAATATAAAGTTCCGTAACAAACAGGGGGAGAGCAATAATAACAATAGAAAAAACATAAACCAAAACAAAGGCCCCACCGCCATTTACGCCCGCCAAATAAGGAAATCGCCAAATATTGCCAAGCCCAACAGCCGCTCCTGTTGATGCCAAAATAAACAAGAACGGATTGCTCCATTGTGATCTGTTATTTGTCATGAGACCCCCTTTAAACTTCTGTTGAAATAAAAGCTTTAGCTCACAATACGCATCGCCCCTCCCAAACACTTGTAAAACAGTGGCTGCTGCTATTTAATAAAACAGCCCTTTGATCATCATAATGCCAACAGCTCCTGGTGCCACAATCCGAACCAGCCACAAAAACACGATGAAAAAATATTTTGTCCCTTTATTCTGATCAACTGTTGCTTTGACAGCTTTCGGCCCTAAAATCCAACCATAAAACACAGCAAACAAAATGCTACCAAGGGGCATAAAAACTGATGTTGTTAGCTTGTCAAAAAGGCCAAAAAATGTGAGCCCAAAAATTGTCGTTTGACTCAAAATGTTTGTAGACATGGCTGTTAATAGCCCTAAGCCAAACAAGAAGATGCCAGCAATAACAGCTGCTTTTTTACGAGAAATATTAAATTGCTCTGTTTTCCATGATATAATAATTTCAAGCAACGAAAAAGCGGAAGTGAGTGCGGCAAAAGCAACAAGCAGAAAAAAAGCCACAGCCACAAAGTAGCTGGCTGGCATTTTTGAAAAGATCATCGGCAATGTTTGAAACATGAGCGCTGGCCCTGCTTCTGGCTGAAACTTAAAGGTAAAAACTATTGAAAACACAACAAAACCAGCAACCAAAGCAATGCCTGTATCAAGCAGGCTAACTAAAAAAGAAACTTTTAATAAATTTTCAGATTTATTTAAGTAACTACCATAAATCATCATAGCGCCAATGCCAAGGCTCAGAGTAAAAAAGGCTTGGCCAACTGCCTCTAAGACAATTTTTGGTGTGAGCAAAGAAAAGTCGGGAACAAATAAAAAAACTACGGCATCTTTGGCCCCTGGTAAAAAGAGCGCTCTGATGAAAAGAAAAAACAACAAAAAGCCTAAAACAGGCATAAGGACTTTGCTTGCCCTCTCAATTCCTTTAACAACTCCCTGGGCAACAACATACACAGAAATTCCCAAGAAAATAAACTGCCAAAAAATTTGTCTTCCAGGATCAGCAAAAAGAGCGGTGAGAATGTTTTGGATGCTTTCTTGTGTAAGCGAGCCAAACTGATTTGTCAGGGCCTGATACGAAAAATCGAGAACCCATCCTCCAACAACACTATAAAAAGATAAAATAAGGTATGCAGACAAAACACCGAGCAACCCAATAAAGCGCCACGGCGTTTTTGGTTTATGCATTATTTCAAAGGCTTTAACAGGATTTGCTTGAGATTGTTGGCCAATATAAAGCTCAGCAACAAAAATAGGAAGTCCTATAAACAAAACACAAAGTAGGTAAACAAGAACAAAAGCCCCGCCGCCGCCGCTACCTGCCATATAAGGAAACTTCCATATATTACCTAAACCAACAGCTGAACCAGAAGCTACCAATACAAAAAGAAGGCGACTAGACCACTGTGCCCGTCCTTGTCCGTTATGTGTCATCTAAATATTAGTAGTCTTCTTTTGTGTAGAAATCAATTGCGTTGTTAATTCACAACAGCAAACTCACATGTAAAGTGTCTCAAAATGGGAGCTTCCCATGTAATGCGCAAACCTTTTAAACTTTCTTTCGTTGCGTGAATTTTTTTAAACGATTTGGCTGTGTAATCCATATGGTTGTCAGTAAAGGTTCTTCTGGGAATGGCTAATCTTAATAGCTCCAGGTTCGGATGTCTTTCTTGGCGTGTTATCGGATCTCGATCTGCAAGGACTGTTCCAATTTCAACACCGCGAATCCCCCCTTCAATATAAGCCGCAACGCCTAGAGCCTGTGCGGGATACTGATCAGGAGGTATCTGTGGCAACATCTTTCCCGCGTTTACATAAACAGCATGCCCACCAACAGGTTCTATTATAGGAATACCGACATCTTTTAATAATTCACTAAAACGAGCCACCTGTCCGATACGCGCTTCTAAATAATGATAGTCAATCCCTTCATACAGTCCCTGGGCAATGGTTTCCATTGTCCCTCCTGTCATGCCTCCATAAGTGAGGTAGCCTTCAAAAAGAATGCTATACACGGCACACTGTTGATACAGCGCTTCATGCCGTAAAGCCAGAAAACCTCCCATGGCCACAATAGCATCTTTCTTGGCTGACATGGTTGCGCCATCAGAGTCTTTAAACATTTC
>JAHJDR010000234.1 GCA_018812345.1 bacterium
TATATACAACTCATCATGACTGGTGATACAAAAATCCTTGTGAAGCAACAACCTACAAATGACTTAAATACAGTAAACACTGAGCTGCTCTCAATGATGTATGAAAACACGACAACTGATAGATCTTTCTATCAACACGTATATAACACACCTTATGATGATGGCACTGTAAATAACTATTATTCGATATATGATATGAGCACGTATGAAGATAATACGCATATAATAACACCAACACCTGCAGACTATGAAAACTCACGCGCCTATACAGTAAACTTTGAATCTGATGAAGCTGATAACCTTACTTTGAATTTTCCTGATGGTGCTGACATTAGCTTCTCTCTTGATCCTGATGGCAATATTGTCATGACAGTTTCTACTGAAGATGGTGAGATTACGATTACACTCGTAGGTTTGGAAACATCTACAGATGACACCTTAAAGGACATGATCACAATTAATGGTGATGTCGATATTTCCATCGATGATGATCTCTATAACACGTTCTACAATTATGGCGTGCCTGTCCCAGATTTGAATGGACTACAATGCTTTGGTGGCCTATTTACCATGATTTATTTATCAGAAGATGAGGATACGATTGATGAACGCTTTCAAGATGAAGGCTATTCAACAATGGCCTGGTATCCACTCTAAGGATTGTTATTTCTGTTCACCATAAAACAGCTTAAACATATAACCCACAGCGGCAAGAGCCAGAACAAAGCACACTAAAAAGATGATGAAAATAGACCACTGCGGTTGAAAAGGAATTTGTGCTGGATCAAAAGCAAGAGCTGATCCCTTTAAATAAATCAAACGCACAATGTGGCGCACAACCACCATGCCAACAAAAGAAACAAGCAAGGCAATTGAGGTAAGAACAATTTTTCTTTTATATAGCCAGAAAACGGAAAGCACAGATAAAGCTATTGAACCCGTTAAAATCCAAATAGCCGGACCGCGCATGATGAGCCTCAAAATGTCTTTAAGAGCAAAAAGATAGGCAATGCCTAAAACAAAACTAACAAGAAAAGCACCCAAGTAAAAACGACGTCCTACAATAAAAGCTTGTTCATTATCACGACCTAGCAAAACAACAAAAAAGCCCCCCACCATCACAGCACCAGCTAACATATGCATCCAGCGAAAAAGATAAGACATGATGTTTGGATTTAAGACAAGACCTGTTTGATTGCTGGCATATAAAGCTTGATACACATCGGGGTGCTCACTCATGGAAAACGTGGCACTATAAACAAATGAAACATACACAAAGCCAATAAGCGCAATGATCAGATACACACGTTGTTTAATGCCAATAAACTTCTTGGAAAAAGCCGCCCCATAGAGAAAATAATAGCTCCCCATAGCGACCATAAATATCATCAGCCAGAACCAAGCACTTGTCACACTAGCAGCATAAACAGGTTTGGCATAAACCAACTGCACAAATAGAAGTGGTGCGATACCAAGCGTAACCGTAGCTGCCATCATGGAGGGAAAGGCTCGTATAAATTTTTCCACAATAGGATTTGCTTGTTTGTTTTTAAAACAACCAAACAAAACAATCGCCAAACCACCCACCATAAAATTCATGGCCAGGAAATGAAGTGTTAATGTAACAATATGCAAGACCGTTACAAGCCACAAAGGAGCTGATATAAAGTCATAAGAGGGTAAAGTTAACAACATAAATACTCCGGTAAAATTCGAAATCCGAATCTCGAAACTCGAAACAATATCGAAATTCGAAACTCTAAACTTTATTCTATTCTTTGACTGTTAATAAATACTCAATCAAAGCTTTCTTCTCTTGAGCGTTTCCCGTAAACGCTGGCATTTCTGGGGCAAGCTCACCTGCCATATCCAGTATCATACCCAAACTTTCTTCTGTAGCCCCTGTGAGCAGCGCTTCTGACTTATCATTGTACCCACCTATTTCATGACAGCGGTTACAGCGCACTTCATAAACTTTGGCACCAAGAGCTTGTCCTGACAAACCATAAATCGTAGCTAAATCTCTTTGATCAACTTGTTTATATATATGATCTGCAATGAGCCCTGCTTCTTTTTTTGTCCCCCAAAATGGCGGCATATTACCTTTGAGCTTATGGGCTCCTAAGACGATGCTTTTAATAAAAGCCTTATCAGTGCCATTAAAAGCTGGTTTCAAAGGCTTATAACCATCAAGAGTGTGGCAGGTCCGGCAAGAATGCAGAAATAAATCTTTGCCATCATCACCTGTGCGAATTTTTATTTCAGATAAATACCCCTGCTTCTTGTACACGTCTTTTTTAGACACTTCTACAGCGTTGCCATACATGTAATCAGTTATCACATAGGGCTTTCTAATGGACTCACGCATCCATTCAAAGTGACCAAACCAAGATAAACCTAAAAGCATGATAACAAGAGCAGCAATGAAATGAAGTCTTCTGGGAATAATAAAACCAAATACTATGAGCAGCAAAGCAATAGCACCCACATTCCAAAAAGAAGCTGTCAGTGATTTAATGGGTGTGGGCATCATTTTAAGTGCTGTATCTGTAATGGTTTGCGGTATAACATGCCAATACCAATACATAGTTGGCACAATAATTAAGAGTCCTGCTAATCCCCAAATAGCATTAAAACGCACCATACTAACTTTAAAATCAGAGGCCTTTTCTCGAGAAAGCACCAAGAGGCTATACAAGCCTGCCAACATAATACACACACCTGTCCTGAGCCAAAGTGTTGACCAGAACGTGGGGTTAAAAAAGCCATCCCAAAAATTACCCGTTTGTATCCATTCACCTGGCGTAAGCATAAAGGTGATGATACCATTGATAACAAAAAGAGAGCCCCAAGCTGCTATGAAATAAATCCAACCTATAATGATATGGTTTCGTCCTGACATATGCTTCCAACCATAGTAATACAATATTGACGCAGCGATTTCAGTGATGAACATGGTCCATTCAGTAGCCCAACCCCAAACATAATTATGAATAAGTACTTCTGTGGCTCCAGGATTTAATAAGCCAATAATAAACCAAATGCCCACTCCGGTTAAGGCCCCAAAAACAACAGATACAAGAACAAAAAACTTACTAAGTTTTTTCAATAAATTAAGTTTCTCGTCATCTTGATTTCGCCTGGCGAGAGTTTCTGCCACAACAAGATACAGGCCACCACCAATAGCAAAGTGAGAAACGAAAACATGGATCACAGCAATACTAGCCATGAGAACACCATAACCTATGTCAACATTCCAGAATGGGTAGTTCATTTTAACTCCTTGGGTCGCGGGGTCGCGGGTTCGCAGGGTCGCGGGATAATTCCTGTGACACTACGAAGCATAATATGCACCTTTAATATCCGAGTTCGCTTGAAAATCAATTAAAGAAAGTAAGACATTAATATTTCATACATTTTTAAAAGTCTCAGCTTGAAATTCCTAATAACAGCAAAAATTAAAAGTGATAATCAGCATATCCCGATTTTGAACATATTATTTTATTAATAATTACATAGTGTTACAAATGAGTGCATTGTTAACAGTTTCATAAGGATGATTTTGTTGTATAATATAATATAGGGATAACTTTAATCGGTGAGGCTTTATGAGCGATGTCACAAGCAGTGATTATAACGACTATACCTTTGATAGCATACAAGATTACTTTGGTGAAAATGTTGATGTGGAAACTTTGTATGAAATGACCCCAGATCAACGCAAAAGCTTTTTTGAACAGCTTTATTCTGAGGCCAATCTCAATGAAACAGAATTAGCTGAATTTGAAGAAGCCTTTGAAGATGAGCTCGAAAGCCTGCATGATACGCTGTATATTTATGGCAAACAATTAGAAGACATGATTGAATCAGGATCTGCAACCTCAGCAGAAGTCGCGACTTATGAACTCATGCTTGATGATGCTCAAGACATGATGAAGACACTTGAGGATGATGTCTTTGATGATTGGGGCGATGCGATCACCACATACGCAGAAAAAAATGCTGAAGTTGATGCTGGAAGTACATATAATTTTGACCCTTCAAATCCTCAAGACGGTGACCTGTATACACTCACCGTTGGTCAAACTGATGCCACTGATGGGAGTATTTTTAATTCAGAGGAAAATGCTGATTGGATTGATACCGATCATGATGGCTATCGCGAAACTAATCCCGATGTCGATGGAGATGGCATTGCTGATGAAGATTTTGATGGCGATACTATCATTTCAGAAGCCGATCTGACCTACGGTCAAACCACAGCCTCATCAACAATTGATTTTTCTAGTCTTCCTGAAGATACCAGTTATGAAGTTATCAGCTATGATACTACGACCAATACGGCCATGTTCAAAATGACTGAAGATGATGGCACCTTTTATTACGTACAGGTTATCATGCAATCTGATACAAAACTTATTTTTGATAAACTTCCAACTAATAATCTCGATACAGTCAGCACTGAAGTCTTAAAACTCATGTATGAAAATAACGCGACAGAACTTTCCTTTTATCATCAACATTATGATGTGGACCCCACACCTGAAGCAGGTAGTTATTACTCCATTTACGACATGAAAACACAAGGAAATGAGATGATTTTGGAACCATCTCCAACCGATTTTGAAAATGGTCGTGACTATACAATTACCTGTGATAGTAATGCTGTGGATCAAATCTCTCTTAATTTTCCTGAAGATGCAGAGATCAGTTTTTCTGAAGATGCTGATGGCAATCTCATTCTCACTGTCAAATCTGGCGACGACACAATAACGATCACGATATCAGGGCTTGAATATGATCCCGATGGTCAATACACAGATATCATTAACATCACAGGTGGTAACATTATTACAGAGGATAACTTCAATGCTTTTGAAGCCTATAGATTCTCTGAGACAAAAGGTAATGTTGACTATAACTGGCGTGGCTATCTGTATACAATGGTTAATTATGAGGGTGAATCTGTGTTAGAATTATTTCAAGATGAAGGTTATAATCCTACACATAGTTCAAGCACGTGGGATTATAATACAGGAACAAGAACAGCATCCTACCAATCATGGGAAGGCTCGGGAAATTCTGTCTAATTATTTCTCTAAAGAAATCTCAGCCACAATCAAGGCATCCACAATATTGTATTCTTCGGTATTCATATCAGACAGGGTTTTACCCATAAAGATAAGATTGAATTCATCATCACCAAAAGCCCCTGAACCGCTGATCGCGCCAAAGTCTGGACAATCTGTTGTCACAAGGTCTTCTGCTGTAAAGGCCTGATTGGTGAGCGTCATCCCTGTTAAAGAAACCAAGGCATCAATAAGAATATTAGCATCACAATAGATATTGCCATCAGCATCTAAAGGACATTCTGCAAAGGATCCTTCAGTTAGAGAAATATCCATGCTTTCAATAGGGGCCAGTCCTGGGGGAATGGGTAAAACAAAATCAGGAATGGAAGGCGTTGGGCTGGTCAGCACACAAACAGTTTCATCATCAGCCTTGTAAAAAGTAATTGTCGGATCTGTCATAGGCACTGAAGCAATATTTGTTGCAGCGCCACGATAGTCGGGATCACTAGAATCAGCCGGCGTATTATTTTGATTTGTATTAGCAACTTCTCCAGAACAAAAATACAAATCAAAGGCACCACCTTTTACTTGGTATTCAAAAAGTTCCATTGTTGATGGATCCTGCGTACATTTTTCTGCTTTCACACCTTTGGTATACCCTTCTAATTTCAGTCGTAAGGAGCCTACTTGAGGTGTATCATAATTAATAATAAGATAAGCTTCATGCGGTGCGTCTTCTGCCTCAATGGCTAGCAAAGGACTGTAATCAATACTCACTTTTAAATCTTGGCTACCAGCAACATTAATACTGCCATCCACAAATTCATTTGCGCCCGTAGACGTTCCAGCGATGCTCACATCTTCAATAATCACATTAGAAGAAGCCGTAAATAGCTCACCATCAGA
>JAHJDR010000235.1 GCA_018812345.1 bacterium
ATTCATATCGTTATACAATGGTTGAAGGGGGGCCTGATTCTGTTGATATGGATGCCTTAGGAAGCAGTCTCAGAGAGGCGTTGCGTGATCGTCACTTCGAATTTTTTGGAAGGCCTGTTGCTCATACTCATCCTTCAGGCAACCCTTTACCTTCAGAGACAGATTTGATGAGTTTAGCTAGGTTAGCTTATCATACTAAGTCTGATTGTAAACACATGATTATTCCTAAGGGAGGTGACGGGCAAGCTATCACACTCAATATAAGGTATGAAGAAGGCAATATTCGTATTGATTATGATCAGCAACAAGCCAGTCTTCTAACAACAGAGCAACAAGCGGCTCTTGCTGCTCGTGCACGCTCTTGTGAATCTTCTGCTAACCAAAAAATCAGACACCAAGAGTTTGGCCTTGATCAAAGGCTCCGAGCTTTTGATGCTGGTTTTGAGGTGGATTATAAAGCCAAGATTGATGAACTCTTAGGTGGTGATTTAATCTATCGGAATGAAGGCGCTTGGCTTTTTCTTGGGGGATTGGCTGACCAAACAAGCCTGTCAGATGTTGATAAACGAATTATACGTGGATTGATGACAATAGAGGAATGTGCTGGAGCTATTAAACTAGATGACTTCATCAGACAATTTGATAAGCTGTCAGATGACGAGGTTGTTACTGCTGCAGAATTTCTCGGTAGAAGGGTGATAAATCCCCAAAATAGCAAGTCCGAATTGGAGAAGAGAACTCAAATTCTTAATCGGTTATATACTACAGCAACAACTGTTGATTCGATACAAATTTTACCAACGCAAAGACAGGGATTTATAAGGCGATTTGTTGATGAAGGGCTTGATGAAACAGCGATAAGTAAGCATCTTGATTTTGTGGGTGGTTATCGAACATCTTCTGACCAACAAATCTTTATAGACCATGCCATAGGCAATCCTGGTTTTCTCAGCACAACAATGCCTCGTTATTATAAACGCTCACTCGATTTGCCTCTTTCTCGCACAAGACCTGGTCTTGAAATTCCTTCAGATTATCCAGATGTTCTTCTTACACGAACAAGAGATGAGGTTGCTCAATTTTTGAAATCACGATCTGATGTTCCTCCGTATCTAAGACGTAATTTTGATACTCACTTTGCGTCCTTAAATAATTCAAATAGACAAGAGTTGAGCTTGCTCCATTGTTTGTTTTTTAAATCTCCACAGTCAAACCAGTTTGTGCGTGCTATTGAAGAAACACTTGCCCCTAATAGTACTAAAACAAGTGTTTTGAAAGAGTATTTTGAAGGTTTATTTGGTTCTCCGTTATTTACTCGTTACAAACAGGATAAGGTGCTAGGACCCGAGTTAAACCATGCATACGATCAAGGGTTGATGAATCACTTTTCGAATAACGCTAGTTTCAAACACTATTTATCACTTCTAGATATTCAAAACCAATATGGCCCCCAAAGAATATTTCGTTTATTGACCAATCCTTCTTTGACCATGTGTTCTGATAAAGGGGATTTGCTAATGGTCATTTTGCGCAGTTATGATACACATTTAGTTCGCAAAGATACTTCTGGTGAACTTATTCGCTCTTATCGAGATAATAATGAAAACTTTGATCCAGATTTTAATGATACTAGAGCAAATTCATTTGTGCGGAGAAATAACGGTAGTAATGGAGCTGCTCCTATTAGGGGATGGGTTCATGAGTATGGTGCTTTGGCCAGGGTACGGGCCAAAGAGGTGGGGCATTCGCTTGTTTTAGAGCCTAAGAGTAATGAGGCATTAAGAGCTAAATATGGTTTTCGTGATGGAGTAGATCCAGATGGTCTTGATCCTGTGACAAGGGTTATTTATGAAGTTAAATCAAGCGGCCATAACTATACAGACACACATGGTGATATAAACAGTATCATTCGCCAACTGGGTAGCTATCATAGCAATCTTATTGATCCTGGCAAAGTCACGGCTTGTGAGTTGCTACTTGTAGGTCTAGATGTTGATGTGAGTTTTATGAGAGCTGTTTATAGATCTTTTGCACAAAACCACCGCCACAAATACACAATCACACTTAGAGGTGCTGATAATGGGTATAGCATTAAGAAAAAAATTGAATTTGATGAGAATACAAATCAGATTATTGTAAAGGATTTTACAGTAGGTTCTGTACAGGAAACACGGTATGGGTTATAATTTTAAAAGGATATG
>JAHJDR010000236.1 GCA_018812345.1 bacterium
AGAATAATATTTCAAAACAGTGGCAACAATTATCAAAGCTCGCAGAGCTTGTAGGATTGTGCTTAAGGATTAACTTAGACGTAAAGAAATGAGCTCCAAAAACCATCTTTACAATTTAATTCGCGCAGTCACCATATAATCCTCAAAACCCCAGTGTTTGTATATATCTCTGGCCTAGTGATTATGAAATCTTCATTCTTCAATTCTTAAGTCTCATCAGAGACTGAGACAGTCCCAGTCCCCGTCTCAATGAGACTTTTTTTAAAAATAATCCAATAAATTCAAGCTAACCAACTTGGCATAACCTTTGCATAGTCATGTTGTCATGGAACAATTAAACACATCAATCAAAAAAAACTTATAGGTTTTGAAAGAGAAGGTAAAAAATGAAACTCATCCCATCTCAAAATTATGAAAACAGAATTGTTGGTTTTTTAGCACGTTATGGTCAAATATCTCTTGTTTGTCTTGTTGTTATTGTCCTGGCCCTTATGATTATTCCGATTCATCCCTATTTTTTAGACATCTTGTTGATGTGTAACATTGTGGCTTCGCTTATGTTGCTCATGATGGCTCTTTCTATTGCTCATCCTATGCAATTAACGACTTTTCCGTCGTTATTGCTGATGGCAACTCTTTTTCGTTTAGGACTTAACATTAGTTCGACGCGTCTTATTTTATCGCGTGGAGAAGCTGGAGAGATTATTCAGACCTTTGGTTATTTTGTGACAGACGGCAATTTTGTTGTGGGGATTATTATATTTCTTGTGCTGCTTCTTGTGCAGTTCATTGTTGTGGCTAAAGGTGCCGAACGCGTTGCAGAAGTTGCCGCTCGTTTCACACTTGATGCTTTGCCTGGAAAACAAATGAGTATAGATGCGGATTTGCGAGCAGGTCTCATTACGAGTGAAGAAGCGGGATTAAAAAGAAGTGAGCTGATAAAAGAATCAAAGTTATATGGTTCTATGGATGGGGCCATGAAATTTGTAAAAGGGGATACCATTGCTGGTTTTGTGATTACCTTTATTAATATCATCGGCGGATTGATTATTGGTGTGATGCAATGGGATATGGAATTAGCTGTTGCCGCTAAACGATTTTCTATTCTGACAATAGGTGATGGTCTCGTATCTCAAATTCCCGCCTTATTGATTTCTTTGGCCGCTGGTTTCATGGTTACCCGTGTGGCAGACGAAAAAAATGATCAATCATTGGGTAGTGAAATTGGCATGCAAATATTAGTAAAACCGCTAACATTGCTTGTTGTGGCCTTTATTACTTTTCTGATTGGTTGGATGCCGGGCTTGCCATTTAGTTTGTTTTTTTATGCTGCTATGACGTTAACTGTACTGGCTGTTGTTATTCTTTGGCGCAAAAGAACTCTTGTCCGGTCATTGGCCTCTGTGGCCACGCATCACCATGAACATGATAAGAACGTGCAAGATTTAGGTTATGTGCTTCCTCTTGTTGTGGAATTGAGTCCTAAGTTGTACCATGATTTTTTGCAGGATGATCGTTGGCGTCATTGCCTTAATGTATTGTTTCCGACAGTAAGGATGAAATTGTCACAACGTATGGGCGTTCCTTTTCCTGAGTTGAAGCTTGCCATTAATGAAAATATAGCGGCTAATCGTTACGTAATAAAAATTTATGATATTCCTGTTGATGAAGGTTTTTTATCAGCCGAACACTGTGTCTTAAAAAACGAAGAGAATATGGCCAATAAGACAACTGTGATAAGCACTCAGGATGTTATGCATGATCAAACAGTGCATGGCACACCGATTATGCTGGTTCACTTAGGTTGCCAACAAGAACTTTTGGAGCAGGGTATTGCGGTTATACCACCAGAGGAAATGTTCTTAAAACATGTGGCTAAAGTAATGGTAAAACACTCTGGTGATTTTATTGGTGTGCAAGAGGTGAGGGATATTATTTCAACTGTAGAAAAATATCATCCAGAACTTGTACGCGAAGTTGTGCCACGCTTGTTAACTGTTCAGAAGCTCACTGATGTTATTAAACGTCTTGTGGAAGAAAAAATTCCCGTAAAAGATTTCCGAGCCATTCTTGAAACTCTTACTGTCGTGGCACCAGAGGACAAGAGCACAGTTGATCTTACAGAGCTGATTCGCATGGGGCTTAAGCGTCAAATAACGTATCAGCATACAAAAGGTACGGGAACATTACCTTGTTTTTGTTTGGATCCAGAAATTGAAAATGCTGTGTTAAAGGGAGTTTCCAAGACAGGACAAGATTGTTTTTTAACACTGTCCCCTAAAGAGGTAGAGCGTATCAATCAAGCCGTGCAACTTTCTTTTAAACAGCATCGTGTTTCACCAAAACAAGTGGTTATTTTAACTCATTCTGAAGTGAGACGTTATGTGCGCAAATTATTGGAAGCAGAAATTCCCGATGTTGTGGTGCTTTCTTTTCAAGAACTAGAATCTTCCATATGCATTGATCAAAAGGATACCATTTCCTTGAATGCTTTTGTTCCAGCTCATTAAGACTGTAGTCTTTGAAGGAGTTAATTTTGCATTTGATGCGGGACATGTGGGGGTACATGATTGGCAATTGACAATATGCAATAAGCGATTTGCGATTTAAATTGCTGATAGCCAATGGACCTGCCGGAGGCAGGCACGGTGACAGCCCCTGCAAACGGGGCAGACGACAGACAACAGACGCTAGACGCTAGACGACAGACGCTAGACGACAGACGCTAGCCGCCAGTCCCAGTCCCGCTGGGACTGGAATTGGGACTGAGACTGGGACTGGGACTGAGATTGGGACTGGGCTGAAAGATATGTGAACGATATTACTAGGAAAATAAAATTAAGAAATTGGCACAGGTCTTGAAATAGAAAAGGGTATGGATAACGAAAAAAAAATAGAAGAGGTTTTGGCTCTCTATGAAAAGGAACAGGTTGCCTTTGAAAATCATTGGCTATGGCAGGAGTTAGGTACGACGCCCAAAGAGTTTTTTTCACAGGTTAGGCAGTATGTAAAAGAAAGTGGTGTGGCGCAAAACGTTTGGGAAGAAAAACTTCAGGAAGCTAAACATGCTTTAGAAGTTAAATTAAAGGAACAGCGCGGACAGTACAAGGCCGTAAATTATAAAGTGCTTAAAGGCATTCGCGTATAAGGAGAAAAACATGTATCAACAAATTATAAACTCAGGAACCACATCTGTTTCACTTGATCAACAAGCAACAACAACTTCTCTTAACGATGCCACGATGGAGCAGGTTCTCTATGCAGACATGATTGGTGATTATGATGAACAAATAGGTGAGATAGCAACAGATCTTAAAACTCAGGTGCAAGAAAAACAAACAATCAGAGATTCAATAGAGGAGCTTTATCAATTACAGAATCGTGAAACCACAATTTCAGATGAAGGTGTCCCGCTTGTGGCCTTGAGTGTTGCAGAAGTAGAAATGTTAGGTGCTGTTGATGGGTTGCAACCAATGGTTAATGAACAGGGGGTTGTGACAGGCTATTACATTGAAGAAACGCAATTAGAGCAAGTCATTGGGCAAACAATAGATAAAAAACAAGAAGAGCTTTCCGCTCTCAATAGTTCTGGTGAAATGACCATGTTAAAAATTCAGGAACTGTCTGGTAAAAGGCAAAGTGCTTTGACCCTGTTATCAAACTTATACCGCATGCATCGAGATGGTATGAATCAGATCATTGCGAATTTTAAAAGTTAAGAAAAGGAGATTATATGTTTAATAATGTTATTCCAACAGAAATAAAAGCAACCAATTTTGAAAACAAATCAGCATTGAATGGTGTTGATTTGATGACATCAATACAAATGTTACTTGTTCAAAACTATGATGATCAATTGAAAGATACAGCTAATCAAATCAAGCTCACGACAAAGGTTAAGAAGGCATATCGAGAAAAGATTCAAGAATTAAATAAAATGCTAAATAAGAAGACGCAAAAGAAAGGGAATGATGACTGTGTTTATCTCAGTATAGATGAACGTTATCGACAAGCGCATGACTACAATATTCAGGCTGATATGACAACGGGTGAGGTAAGGGCTTATAGGGAGACTTATTCACCATGCGGTGAAGTGCAAAGAGAGAAAGATCAAAATGAGGATGTTAAAGGTTATTGGGTCAAGGTGAGCGCCATAGAAAATCATGTGGAGTCTTATAAACAAAAACTCGATTCTTTGAACGAACAAACAGAGCTCATGAGCATTAGTCTGCAATCACTTACTAATCAGCGCAAAGTTTGTTTCGAAACCATAACCAATATTGTGAAAAAGACTGGTGATTGCTTGAGTGGCATTGTGCGAAATGTTTAAGGAGGTCCTATATGAATGTGGCAAATTTAAGTACCATAGATATTGAAGGACTTATCAATCAAGTCGCTCATGATTTTAATGAGGGTCAGACAGAAGATAAAAAGATTACACAGCAGGGCATTAAAGCCAATCATAGGGTCCTGAAAGATCAGAGAGAAGAAAGGATAAAAAACCTTGCAGAACAATTGCGCGGTGTGAGCGGTGGTAAGTGTATAAAGTTTTTAAGGCCTTTAGCTAAAGTGCTTGATGTGATTACAAAGCCATTAAACATTCTGAGCTTGGGGAAGTTAAATTTGGGGTTAAGTGATATCTTAAATAATATAGAGGCGGCGAAAAAACAGGGCAAGCTATCTGGTCTCAAGATTAATGAGCAGGTGATTATGAAGGCTATTGAAGGTGTGAAAAAGCACCTTAGTGAGAGTGTTGATGATCTGGCTGTATCAGAACAGCAAGCCAATAAGCAGGTGACTAATATTATGAAAACACTTGATGAAATTGAAGACTGTTTTTCATTGGGTGAAAAAATAAAATAGAGGAGTCTATATGTCATTATCAATTATAAATAGTGGGGCAAGTCAGGGTGTTAATATTGAATCTATTCTTGCTGAAACACAGCAATCATATTCTGATCAAAAAAAAGATGCTCGTATGATGCGTGATGCGCATTTTCAAGGACGAATGACTATGCTCGATAATAATATTGATAAACTCAAAGAGAGTAAAAAGCAGTCTGAGAAGGCCGGTTTATTTAATACGCTTGTGAGTACAATAGGAGGCTTGTTATCGCAGGCATCTCAGCTATTAAATGCTTGGATGCCCGGTTTGGGCAGTGCTGTGAGCTCTGCTTTAAAGGTGATAACTAATATTATGCAGAGCCAAAATCCTTACAAGAAAAAAGCGAGTCAGGCACAGATTGATTCAGAAGAATATAAGAAAATGGCAGAATATGAGGGCAATCGTTCTCAAATATATGCTGATGATGTAGCCAATACGCGCTCATACCAAGATCAGGAAGCACAGCATCTGAATAAGGCTATTGATAACGTTATGGCGGCTCGGTCTGTAAGTGTTGATTAGTTAGGCACAGTGGAAAAAATTAAAAATTAAATTTTCCCACAATGGGAACGCGACGGCCTGAACCAAAAGCTTTGCTGCTGATTTTGAGTCCGGGTGCTGCTTGAAAACGTTTGTATTCATTACGCATGATAGATTTCATAACCCATGTTTCGAGTTCATTGCCCACACCAAATTCAATGTCGTCACCATGATGATTGATCAGTACGTCTAAAATTGGATCAAGCTCGTCATAGGGAGGAAGAGAATCTTCATCTTTTTGATCAGGTTTGAGCTCCGCTGATGGTGGTTTTGTGATAATGCTAGTGGGAATGGTGAGTGTGCGAGAATTGATAAAGTTACAGAGTTCATAAACTTGTGTTTTTGTGACATCAGATAAAACACTAAGCGCCCCGCACATATCGCCGTACAGCGTCCCATAACCCATAGCCATTTCAGATTTGTTGGTTGTGTTAAGGAGTAGGCAGCCTGTGTTATTGGATATGGCCATAAGAATGTTGGCGCGAATGCGTGCCTGGATATTTTGATTTGTAAGATCGTCAGCCTTATCTAGTATTTTTGCAAAAAGTTGTTCATAGGATGCGTGCAGCGTGTCGATGGGAATCTTTTTTGTTTTTATTTTTAAGTTTTTAGCCAGATCAACAGAGTCTGTAATACTGCCTTTACTAGAATAGCGTGAGGGAAGCATGATGCCTAAAACATTTTTTGGTCCCAAGGCGCTTGTTGTTAAACAAGCGACAAGAGCAGAATCAACACCACCAGAAAGCCCAAATACCACTTTTGAAAAACCAGATTTACGCACATAATCGCGAATACCTGTTATGAGTGCTTGTTCGAGTAGTTCATATTGTTCGAGACGTGTCAGGCGTTTGGGAGGGATGGGTGTTGCTTTTTTAGTGTCATAAATGAAAACATCTTCTTTAAAAGCGGGTGATTCAAAAATCTTCTGACCTTTTTCATTGTAAACAAGTGCGCGCCCATCAAAGACAAGGTCATCGTTGGCTCCCATTTGATTAACGTAGATGATAGGGCAGTTCATTTTTTGGGAGACGTGTGACAGTAGCTTTGCTCGTGTAGTCGTTTTATCGAATTCATAGGGTGAGGCTGAGATATTAACAAGATAATCGATTTTTCTTTTTATGTATGGCGTCAGGGGATTTGTGTTATAAGCTATCTTGACACTTTCTTCATCAAACCAAATATCTTCACAAATAGTAAGACCAATTTTTTTACCCCCAATTCTTAAGACGAGAGGCTCTTTTCCTGGCGAAAAATAGCGCCATTCATCAAAGACGTCGTAGTTAGGTAAAAGCTGTTTGGCATAGGCATGTTTTTGACCATTATGAAAAACAAGCGCTAAATTATTAAAAGGGCGACCAGTACCCTTGTGTTTGTTAATGCCACCAAGAATGATGGTTATTTTTTTA
>JAHJDR010000237.1 GCA_018812345.1 bacterium
CAGGGTACTGTTAATCCTCTATACTCTGGAACTCTGGAACTCTGGAACTCTGGAACTCTGGAACTCTGGAACTTCGGAACCCAAAAGAACCCAAGCCCTGAGCCCTAAGCCTTGCGCCTTATTTACCCAGGAACACTAGCCACTAATCCTGCTTCAGCAACGCATACTTCTTCCGCTTCTTCTCTTCTTTCTTTTTCGCTTTCTTGATCTTTTTTATTTCTTTAACATTGAATTTCATTTTGTTCAGATCAAAACTAAAATCTGCTTTCGCAATTGTGCGTATTTGTTTCTCAATAAAATCTAATTTATACTCATCTGGATCATACCCAGCATCTTTCAAAGTTTTTTGTATTAGCTTCATTTTTTTTCCACCAGCACGTGCATAGATATCTTGATAAATATACAATGTGTCATCACGCACTTTTACAACATCATAACTAATATCTACAGGTATGTGCTGTGGTAAGTTTATATAGTAACTTCTCTTTGAATTTATATTGTACTTGCTAAAAACGCCTGGATCATTGTCTTTGACAATAGTTTCTTGAATCCAGCGTGCAAGTTCTTTTGCTTGTGAGCTGAGCATGCGCATACAGCCATGACTTGCTGCACGCCCAATGCTGCGTGGTTGACTTGTACCATGAATGAGTATGGCCTTCCCTAAATCCATCTTAACAGGCCCCAAAGGATTACCTGGCCCTGGAGGTGTTTTCTTGTCACTTTTTGCCCAATCACTTTTGGGTGGAATCCACCAAGGGTTCCACACAATTTGCTGCATGTATCGTCTGCCCGTAGGGGTTCTATGCTCAGATGTGCCCACAGCAATAGAAAAGCTACGAACAAGCTCATCATCTTCAAATAAATACAACTTCCTTGCGGCTACATTAATTTCTAATCGGACATCGCTGGTCTGAGAGCCCTCATCACTGGCTACCTCTTTATCTTCAACATCCTCTAACAACTTACTATCATAATCGGGAACACTATCTGATAGATCATCAGCCATAAGATTGCTGGGATAGAACAGGAAAAGAGCATATAATAACAATAGACTATATATGATTTTGTTGTTGCCTGACATAGCTGTCTCCTTAGATGGTTATCAACACCACTTATCATTATAACCAATCTTTTGACATGCGTAAACAGGCTACTTGTTTTTTTGACGATTTTTTACCCAGTTTTTGATTTCTTTTTGATAACACCTTGATATGACTAGGCTATTTTTTGAAACGTTTTTTGTCACAGTTGTGCCTGCCCCAACAACAGCACCCTTACCAACGCGAACAGGTGCAACAAACTGTGTATCTGAACCAACAAAGACGTGATCTTCGAGAATTGTTTTAAACTTATTAAACCCATCATAGTTACACGTAATAGTACCCGCACCCACATTAACACCAGATCCAATGTGAGCATCACCAATATAACTCAGATGATTTACTTTGCTTCCAAAACCAATAGTACTTTTCTTCACTTCTGAAAAATTTCCCACTTTGGCTTTTGCTAATAATTTGGCTTGTGGTCGTAAATGGCAAAAGGGCCCTACCTGGCACTCTGGGCCGACATCACTGTGATCAATATAGCTATGTGCTTTTACAATGGCGCCATGACGAATAACTGAAGACTTAATTGTTGTTCCCATTTCAATAGATACATCTTCTTCTATTCTACTACCTGATTTAATGTAACAAGGACTTTCAATACGTACACCCCTGGCAATTGAAACACCCGCATCGATAAAAATCTCAGAACCAATAAGCGCCACACCTTTTGTCATGCACTCTTGTCGTTGTCTAAAATAAAATAAATCATTTGCCATGCTCAGTTGTTCTTGTGAATTAATCCCAAAACTTTCATACACATCTTGTGTTGTATACGTTTTCACGACAAGCCCTTTATGCAAAGCCAGCGTAATGAGATCTGTAATATAATATTCTTTTTGTTTGTTTGTGTTTTTTATTTTACCGATATTATTTTGAACAAAGGCCAAATCAAAAACATAGCAAGCCACATTAATTTCATTTAAGGCTTTCTCATCTTTTGTAGCATCTTTTTCTTCAACAATACGAACGAGTTCTCCCTGCTGATCACGCACAATACGGCCCAGTCCAAACGGATCTTCCATACAGGTTGTTAGCAATGTAACAGCAGCCTTATTCTTTTGATGAATGGCAACTAACTTTTTCAAGCTGGCAGCGCTCACAAAGGGCTGATCACCACTCAGAACTAATAAGTTTCCTTGTGTTTGAGAAATTGCTTTTAAGGCACATTGCAATGCATGACCAGTTCCCTTTTGTTCAGATTGCACAACATATTTGGGAACATTATTCTTGTTTTTTGTTTGATCAAAAACCACCTTAAAAGCCTCATGATTTTTCGGTACAATAAGATATGTTTGATGACTTTTCATTTTCTGTGCTAAAGAAACAACATGCTCAACAAGCGTCTGCCCTCCCACGGAATGTAAAACCTTTAACTTTTTGGTTTTCATACGTGTTCCTTGACCAGCTGCCATAATAACTGTCGACAAATGAATCATAAATAAACCTCGTTAAAAAATATCAATCAGGGATAACAATTAGCTATGCACGTTCATAAGCACTAAAAATAACAAATAGTTACCTTTTGATAAAATACTCAAAAGAAAACAACAAGTATATTTTTTTGTTGAATCAGGAGGGCTTTGATAGATCATCCATAGAATGATGCACATTAAATAAAGAAGAGACACTTTGAAATAATCCATAGGGCAAACAAGCGCGCAGTAAAGGTACAAGCTTAATCATAAGAGGTGCTTTAAGATATGGCTTATCTTTATCTATGGCCTTAATAATCTTTTTAGCAATTTTGGCTTGATCAAGCATAGGGGTAAAACGAATAGGTTTAACGCCATCAAACATTCCTGTATTGATAAAACCTGGGCAAACAACCGTCATATGAATTCTAGCATCTTCTAATTCTAAGCGGAGAGAATCAGAAAAACCTATGACAGCATGCTTAGAAGCACAATAAGCAGCCATTCCTTTAACACCCATCAGTCCTGCTGCTGAAGCAATCTGGCACACATGCCCTCTTCGCGCATCAACCATTGCTGGCAAAAAGGCCTTAAGAACCCAAAAATGTGCCATTATATTCACATTCATAGTTCTTTCGAGTAATTTGTCATCACAATCTAAAAAACGTGACCGTTCCACAACACCTGCATTATTAATGATGATATCAGGTATACCAACATCTGCGAGAACACTCTTAGCCATCGTATAAACAGCATCTCTATTCGTCACATCACAAGCTAAAACATAACTACCGGGAATGCTCTTCTTCAACTCTTTCAGCTTCTCAGCATTAAGATCAACTCCCACAACTTTTGCGCCCATACGGTGATAAATTTTGGCTAAACACAGTCCAAGCCCATGAGCAATGCCTGTAATAAACACAATTTTGTTATGATACGAAGACACGATCCCTCCTCTGTCGCGCCGTAGTTCCGAATGTAGCCGAGGAACAAAGGCGGACTAATTTGATTGTTTTTATGAGATAGATTGAAGTAATAAAAGTATCAACTAACTAATTTGCCATGACTCATCACGCAAAAAACCATAAACCGCTCAGCGAAAACTGGTATTTAAAGCTTGTTGACCCCCAGCAACACAAAGCTCTATGGCTTCGTTTCACAAAACTCATCACAACTAAACCACAAAAAGCTATCACAGAAACATGGGGCATTTTTTTTGAGAAAACACATGATACGATTAAAAAATACGCTGTTAAAGAGACCTTTCCTCTCAGTGATTTTCATGACATTAAAAAAAATGAATCTTTTGAGATTAATGCCTGCTCTTTAGATGCCAAACAAACAAAAGGGATGATGACCTCAGAATCTATTGACCTCAAATGGGATTTAACCTTTGAACCCAAACAAAAAATAAATTTTAATTTTGTACCCACACTACTCAAAACACTAAACATTGTAAAAAATACTGTCTGGACCCTTAACGAAGACCTCCTTTTCTCAGGCTCTTTAAAGTTAAATAACAAGTTAATAACTTTTGATAACGCTCTTGGGATGCTGGGACACTATTATGGGCCCAAAAGCGGCCATGAATGGCAGTGGGCTCATGCAAACACTTTTCTTAATGCAAAAAACACACTCACTAATACGATTTTTGATGGCATACGAGCACAAACCCGCATAGGAAATAAAATCACAACACCCTTTCTCACAACAATGCTCATTCATTTTCAAAATACAACTTATCGCTTTAATACTTTGAAAGCATTGAGCCATGTAAAATCTCATTTTAAAAACAATACATGGTTTTTTGAAGCTAAAGAAAAAAATATGACCTTTAAAGGCCGCATCTGGGCACCAATAAATTACTTCGCCGGCATCACCTATACAGACACAGATCATTCAAAACTCTATTGTTATAATTCAAAGCTCGCCACTATTGTCATTGATGTTTATAAAAAAGGAACTCTTGTGGAAACACTAACCGCAAATGAATCAGCTGCGTTTGAATATGTACAACGTACTGTGGATCCGAATGTAGAGTTGGTACTTTGAATACGACGAGCGCCTGCCCCGTTTGCGGGGCCTCACGAAAACACCCCCTCCCCCACTAGACACTAAACACTGAACACTGGACACTGGACACTAGCCATCGACGATGGCAGCCTGGCACTCCGGCTCTTAGGTACACTTTACGCTAGACGATAGCACGTAAAAAGGAATAAATTGTTATATTATGAATTAGGCTGTCAAAGACGAACAGAAATCTTCTGTTATTGTATCAACTTCTGAATCACAAAGATCAGTTGCATGATCGACTGTATTCTCTACATCATAACAGTCATCAAACTTATCGGTATTATCAAGATCTGTGCAAATTTGGTAGGCCATAACCATGTCAGCAATAACGGTAGCACAATCAACAGATTCCGTTGCCGCTTCTTCAGTATCAACAACTTCATCATCTTCTGTTTCTTGATGCTTTATCATCTTCGTTAAAGAGGCAATGGATTCTTCCGCTTGGCAGGTTTCAAATGAATCAAGTGTTTCAGAAACACTTGCCACAAGACTTTCTTGCGCTTGGCGCTCTTCTTCATGTTGTTGTAAAATATCAACACAACTTGATATCAAAACATCAAGATCTTGACACTGTTCATAGAGTTCATTTTCAGAAAATTCGGGTTCTTCACCCATTATATAAGGAAGGTCTTGGCCGCTGCAATTCACATACACAAACGGTACAAATATATAGAAAGCTGCGAAAACAATGATGAGTATCAATTTCCTCATATCTAACCTCTCACCTGATCTAGCGACACAAGGCTCCAAGTATTCACCTTGTGTTTTATGTCGCTCTATCGCGGTTATGCAGGCTCGATAAATCTCGCCTACACCTTTATTATCGGCAGATATGGTTATATTGTTGCGAATTATGCGAAATAAGATTAGTATCATGACAAGGCGCGTTGTAATAAG
This sequence comes from bacterium, assembly GCA_018812345.1. GTDB lineage: Bacteria > UBA10199 > UBA10199 > UBA10199 > JADGCS01 > JAHJDR01. Next base: position 5,492 of record JAHJDR010000237.1, read on the forward strand.
GCTATGAAAAAAGCTAATAATAACATAGGCATATTAGGTTCGTCCTTTAATCCCCCACACTTAGGCCACAAAGCAGTCATCGCAGACCTGCTTAAAATGGGAACTTTTGATGGAATATGGCTAATTCCTGTTTATTTTCATGCCTTTAGAAAATATTTAGCTCCTTTCTCTCATAGGTTAGCTATGGTTAGATTGCTTGCACTAGATTTTGAGCCTGAAAAAGTCAAAGTCATAACCATTGAACAGGAGCTCAATAAAAAGCCAAGCTACACCTATGATGTATTGGCCGCACTCAAAACAAAGTTTCCTGATCACAGTTTTTCGCTCATCCTTGGTTCTGATATTAAGCAAGACCTTAATAAATGGCATCGTATAGATGACTTAAAAAAGCTCGTCACATTTCATTTTATTCCCAGAAAAGGATATGAAGAATCTCCCTATCCGGAAGTCTCGAGTACCCAGATTCGAGAAAGAATCGCACAAAACCTTTCTATTGAGGGGCTGACAACACTGGAGATTGCGGCGTACATTAGGAAAAATGAACTATATTCGGGAGAATAATCTTTATAAATTTCAATAACCAATATCCAATAATGAATATCCAATATCCATTTGGGGATTCCATTGGATATTGAGTGTTGTTTATTGGATATTGGTTATTGAAATCTCTTGTCTAATAATAACAACCTATTGACAAAGGTTCATAAAATATTGTTATAGGCACGGCAAAAGGAACAAAGTATGCCACTCTATGAATACGTCTGCAATGCTTGTCATTATGAATTTGAAGAACTACAAAAGTTTTCTGATTTGCCCATAGAAATTTGTCCAAAATGTGAAAAAAGAGATGTGGTCAAAAAAATATCCCTTACAGCCTTTCAATTAAAAGGTGAAGGCTGGTACAAAGACGGCTATTCCCGCCCCTCTGAAACACCAAAAAAAGAAGCAACAAAAGACAAGAAGCCAGAAACAAAGGCTTCAGATACAACAAGTAAGAAACCAGAAGCAAAAAAAGAAAAACCTACAAAGAAATAAGAAAAACAAATCCGTCATTGCGAACCCGAGCATAGCGAGGGTGTGGCAATCCCCGCAAACAGGGCAGGCCAGGAACGAGCAAGCAAAGACTAGTATTAACCTTTTGCATTTTTCATTTATGTATTTATGTATTTTTCAATACCAACAACCTGACAATAGAGGCATACCCAACGAGTAAGCACTTGAACTTATCCCCATTCCACTGTACGCTGTACGCAAAACGCAGTACGCACAACGCTGTACGCAGTACGAAATTATGGCTCTCCACACAGGAAAAAATATCTATATTACTGGTTTTATGGCTACTGGAAAATCTACAGTGGGGCGTCTGCTTGCCAAAAAACTACAAAGAAAGTTTATCGATACAGACCGACACATTGAATATTTGGAACAAGCTTCTATCAAAGATATCTTTAGTAAACATGGTGAAGATTATTTTCGGAAAAAAGAGGCCACGTGTATCCTCGAAACATGCCAACACACAAACCTCGTGGTGAGCTTGGGTGGAGGCGCCGTCCTGAGTGAACAAAACCGCCTCGTTTTTCAAAAGGGTGTCTGGATCTATCTTGACACCCCCATGGACACTATTCAAGAACGTCTAAACAGAACCTCACATCGTCCCTTAGCACAAAAAAATCCCGAACTCATACAAAATCTCTTTGCTCAAAGACAACACTTATACCAAATGGCTAATCTCATTATTGATTGTGCGCACAAAAATTCGGACGAAATCTGTCAGGCTCTATTAAAAAGGATGATGCATGAAAGCGCTTGATGTTAAAATACCCAAAGCACCTTATACCATTCATATAGACAACTGGAATCTTGACCTGGCCAAAGACATCATTCAAAAACATTGCCAAGAAGAAAAACTCTACATCATCACAAACACAACGGTAAAAAAACTCTACCAAAAGAAATTAAGACCTTTATTTTCACCCAACCTTAAAGCTATTTGGATTACGATTCCTGATGGCGAACGATACAAAAGACTTAGTTCTTGCGAAAAAATCCATGAAGAGCTCATTCTCAAAAAAGCTAACCGCTCCTCTTTGATTCTTGCTCTGGGGGGTGGTGTTGTTGGTGATATAGCGGGTTTTGTAGCCGCAACCTATATGCGCGGCATAGCTTACATTCAAATGCCCACAACTCTGTTAGCTCAAGTAGATTCTTCTGTGGGAGGTAAAACAGGCGTTGACCTCAAAGCCGGTAAAAATCTTGTTGGTGCTTTTTATCAACCTAAAGCCGTAATTGTTCTCACCCGCTTTCTAAAAACTCTCCCCAAAAAAGAAATAATAAACGGGCTTGCTGAAGTTATTAAATATGCTCTCATTGCAGACAACCATATTTTCTACTATCTTGATACTCACTATGAAAACATCTTTAAACACGACACGCAAACACTCGATAAAATAATCCATCTCTGTTTGAGCATAAAAGCAAATATTGTGGCAAAAGATGAAAAAGAAAATGATCAACGCGCCCTACTCAACTTTGGACACTCAATAGGGCATGCCATTGAACTGCTAAAAAACTACAAAAACATAAAGCATGGGGAAGCTGTTGCCATGGGCATGGTATATGCCAGCGAGCTTTCCTCCTCTTTAGGTTTTTTAGCCAAAAATGATTTATTAGCCATAAAATTACTCATCACTAAAATGGGACTTGTCACAGCATGGCCTTCTTTTACAAAAACAGCCTATAAAATAGCTCTCTTAAAAGACAAAAAAGCCCAGGATGAAAATATCCGGTTTATTTGCCTGACAAAAATTGGTAAAGCCCATATAGAAGATTTATCTCTTAATACGATACTACAATGTCTGAAAAGGTAAAACACATATATCGCGTTAAAACGATCCATGGACCCAACTTAAATCTACTGGGCACTCGAGAAACACAAATCTATGGTTCTGAAACCCTCACAACTATTAATCAAAAACTCACAGTATTAGCGCAAAAAGAAAATGTCTTCATCGACTTCTTCCAGTCTAATCATGAAGGCGAACTCATCGACGTTTTGCAAAACGCTCACGATTATCATGGTTTTCTTTTCAATCCAGCGGCCTACACACACACAAGCATTGCCCTACGTGATACCTTACTAGCCATGAACAAACCTTTTGTTGAAATCCATCTCTCAGACATTAATCAACGTGAAGACTTCAGAAAAAAATCTTATTTTTCAGACATTGCCCTTGCCATAGAGTTTGGAAAAGGAGCACAAAGCTACTATGATGGTTTCACAAGACTCATTAACCATTTAAAGGGAGATAAATAACAATGAAAGTGAGTCTACCTAAAATAAATTCAGATCGCATCAAAGCCCTCACACAAAAACTCATGCAAGACAAACACGAGAAAATCCTCGAAGATCTTGTTGACCTAGAACGAGACAACCCTGAAGACATGCGTGTGAAGCAAAAAATTGCAGAACTCCTTTATAAGCAAACAAATATAAAAGCCTCTATTGATAAGTTTAAAGAAATTGCTGCTTATTATGAAAAAAATGATTTCATACTCAAAGCCATTCGTGCCTGCCAACAAATCTTAAAAATTCAACCTTATTTAGTTGAATACAACATCAAGCTTGGCTCCCTACACTTAAAATTGGGCATGGCCAATGAAGCTGCCAACCAATACCGCATAACCGTAAACCATTTTGCGCACTTTGGCGATGTTGAGAGCACCCTAAAATATTCACAAATTCTCGTAAAAGTTGACCCCTCTACAGATAACAAAGTTAAACTGGCCGAAATTTACCAAAACTCTAACATGACTAACGAGGCTGTAAGTATTTATAACGAATTGGCGCAAGAAGCCCGAGAGAAAAAACAATACGATAAACTGTTACACTATTATGAAATGCTCTTGCCACACACACCCAACAGTTCTACTCTTCTCCGTGATGTGTGCATACTGAGCTTAAGAAAACAACGTCCTGATCATGTCTTAAGGCTTTTAGATCAATATCAAGCCATGGATAATCGAGCCTTTGAAGATCTCGTAAAAAAAGCACGCCTCATGCGTGAAGCTCTTCGTAGACAAAAAAAATAAATAAATAAATTATTAATATGTGCGCAAGGCTTCATTAACCTGTTTAACCAACTCAGAACTTGGATTAAGGGCTGTCCCTTCCTGTATCATGGCCATACCTTTTTTCTGCTGAAACTTATAACGAATGTACAAGACACCACTTTGTAACAAAGCTTGTTGCCGTCTATTAATTTCATTCTTAGGTAGGTATTTTATCGCCTTATCAAAATCTTTCATGGCCAAGTTATGTGAATAAGCCAACATATGAAAATACCCTCTTTGTAAATAAGCATGACCATTTCGTTTGGATTTTTTAATGATTTGGTCCATTATTTTGATGGCGCCAATGAGGTCATTTGTTTGAGACCTCAATACACTTTCCAGAAAAAGATAATCCACATCGCCTTGATAACTTTTACTCAAATAAACAACGTAGGGCCTTGCTTGTTCTGGTTGGGTCACAAACAACTTTATCATTGCTTGGTAATAAGCCCATAAATCATAGTATTTCTTTTCAGGTTTGAGAACAGCTAAAAGATTCATGGACTCTGCTAAATGATGTTGATTAAACCAATTGATGCCAACATATAATTTAAAATCTGTACTCACTTCAGAAGGCCAGTCCTGATAATTTTGTAAATCTGACATTTTCTTAGCCACAGAATCCAAGGAATGTTCTTTGCGGATTTGTTTTTCTAATGCCTGGTAGCTATTCACAGCAAACCCCGAAGCTAAAACCAATTCTGGCAACAACAGTACAAAAAGCAGAAGAAAAATGAATAATGGGATTTGTGTGTTTTTCATATCATTATCATATGACTCATTAGCACTTAAGTAACAACTTATTCCTCACAAAGTTAATTGTGTTTTCACCCTTATCAAGAGATAGCCATGTAACATCTTTGTCTTTTCGAAACCATGTGAGCTGCCGTTTGGCAAAATTACGCGTATTTTGCTGTATTTTCTGAACCACAAGAGACTCTTCTTCAAATCCATATTTTTGCCACTCACTGTACCCAATCGTTTTTGCTAACAATTCGTTTTGTGGAAACCTCTTCCATAAATCCAAAGCCTCTGCTCGCAAGCCTTTTTTGATCATCTCGGCAACACGCGTATTAATTTGCTCATAGATAACATCGCGATCCTTATTCAAAACAATCGTAAGATTTTTATAGGCTTGTTGCGTTTCATCTTGTTGCCAAAAGTCACGAATACTCTTTCCCGTTTGCCGAAAAACCTCTAACGCCCTCAAAATTCTCTGTCTATCATTTTCATTGAGATGCGTTGCTGAAAGAGGATCACATGCCTGTAGGTCCTGA
>JAHJDR010000238.1 GCA_018812345.1 bacterium
ACTTTTCAAACAATGCCAAAAGAATGGTGGGCATTCTTGATCTTAATGGGCCTCTCAACCTATTGGTTGTATCCAGAAACAAAATCTTGGTTATATCATCCCAGCGATGAGGTCCGCGCAGCTGGCAGCCTGTTCACTCGTTGGGCAGCACACCATGAAGAAAAGGCTATTTTAGTTTCACTTCTCCATCAATGGCTCAAATCGAATGACCCCGGTCTTTCTACATTAATATTACCAGCACACCACCATGCGCAGAACATTAACGACAAAATTGCTGCTGAACTCGGTCTAGTTGAAATCGATGTTGCAAGTTTATGATACTGCCAGCTACAATGATTCTAAAATTAAGACGAACTTAATTGCGTTTGAGAAAAAGTAAGAAATCGCCTAAAAAGAAACCATGAAAAATAAAAAACGCTGTGGTTGGGTAGGAAGCGACCCCATCTACATAAAATATCATGATAAAGAATGGGGTGTGCCCGTTTATAAAGACAAAAAACTTTTTGAGTTTCTCATTTTAGAAGGCGCTCAGGCCGGGCTCAGTTGGCTTACCATTCTAAAAAGACGCGAGGGGTATCGTAAAGCGTTTGCTAATTTTGATGTTCAAAAAGTCGCTAAATTTAATAAACGCAAAATAGAATCCTTGCTCAAAGACCCAGGTATTATTCGCAATCGGCTCAAAGTTAACGCTGCTGTTTCCAATGCCAAGGCCTTTCTTGAAATACAAAAAGAGTTTGGTAGTTTTAGTAAATATCAATGGCAATTTGTAGGCGGCAAGCCAATCAAAAACAAAATCAAGTCTGTAAAAGATATTCCTGTTACATCCAAAGAATCAGATGCCTTTAGCAAAGACCTCAAAAAAAGAGGCTTTAAATTTGTCGGTTCCACAATCATGTATGCGCATATGCAGGCAGTAGGCATGGTCAATGATCATGAGGAAACTTGTTTTAGAAGACTTTGTTAAAACCTAAACGTGCCTTCAACACCTAATTGCAAATATGTAGAATTTGTTATTGTTGTCAAAATAGTGTACCTACCCGTCATGAACTTTAACTCACTGGGCTTAGCACCTAAAATTTTATCTAATTTAAAGACTCTAAACTACAATGCCATGACGCCCATCCAGGCGAAAAGCTTGCCCTTAATTTTAGCAGGTCACGATATCATCGGACAGGCAAAAACCGGCAGCGGTAAAACCGCCGCCTTTGGCTTGGGTGTTTTGTCAAATCTCATTGATAATGTGCCCGGCATACAATCTCTTATTCTTTGCCCAACAAGAGAATTAGCAGATCAAGTAGCGAGTGAACTCAGAAAACTAGCGCGCAGCACACCTAATGTAAAAATTGTTACAACATGCGGTGGCACAAGTGAAAGCTTGCAAGCTAAATCACTCTCTAAGGGAGCTCATATTGTTGTGGGCACCCCTGGCAGAGTTTTAAAGTTTTTAAAAACAAAGAGAATGCAATTAGGCTATGTAAACACATTTGTTTTAGATGAAGCTGATAAAATGTTAGACATGGGCTTTAGCGAAGACATCACAGAAATTTCTTCTCATCTACCGCGTAAAAGACAATCACTATTATTTTCAGCGACCTTCCCTAAAGAAATACTAAAACTCAGTGAGCTCATACTCAACAATGCCAAAACAGTTAAGGTTGACTTAGCTATTAAGAAAAATCTGATTAAAGAAATTTTTTATCTGGTTGAAGATCATGATCATAAAATAAAATATCTTTCAAAATTACTGGGTAAATACCAACCTGAATCCACTGTCATATTTTGTAAAACTAAAATTATTTGTGATGATGTTGCCCATTATTTAATTCAAAAAGGTATTTCCGCAATAGCTATACATGGTGACCATGAGCAGAAAAGAAGAACACTGGCTCTGACTAAATTTTCAAATGGCAGCTGTCTTGTCTTAGTGGCCACAGATGTTGCTGCCAGGGGACTGGACATTAAAAACTTAAAAGCTGTTATTAATTTTGATTTAACATCTGATATCAAAGGTTATATTCATCG
>JAHJDR010000239.1 GCA_018812345.1 bacterium
AGAGCTTTGGCATCTTGAGAAGTGCGCCCTTCGAGATAAAAGTCTAGTGCCATACCATCAATGTGTGTGCTTGTCTTAGCGGCAGTTTTTCCCTTGTCCCTTAGTTTTTGATTATAGGAAGAACTGCGATAGCCGCTCGTAATATAAATCACTTTTTCTGGATCAATTTCATCCACAAAATAATCGAGCAATGAAATCAATCTTCGTGAAATATTTTCACCCTTTTCACCTGTTGGAAAACCAAAAACATTATCAATCTGTTGATAGGCTGTTTCATTTAAGGAACCATCAGCATTTACATACTGAACAGATATCTCTCGTCCATTATGTGTGTTTTTCAATTTAATATGACCATCACCCATGCGGAAGAATGGAGCTTGGGCATGGACGGCGTTTCCAAACAATAAAAACAGTGCTACATAAAATATAATTCTCTTTTTCATTCGATATAATATTCCTAACAAGCTCAATATTCAATAGCCAATAATGAATATCCAATATCCATTTAAGACTCATTTGGATATTGATTATTGAGTGTTGGATATTGGCTATTGAAATATTATCCTTTTCCTTTGGTCAAAAATAAACATCCACCCTACCAAAAAAGCTACGTCCAGGCAGCGGAAACCCAACAGCATCCACAACCTGTGAATTGGTTAGATTTTTTACCTCTAATCCCAAACGCACTTTTTCTTTTATCAGGTAACTCACATCATAATGCAGCAGGACCCTATTATCAATACGTTGGGTATTCAAACCATCTAAATATTGATCATCAATAAAATTAAATTCAATGCCTGTAGCAAAAGAACTTTTCTCAAAACGAATACTAGAATTAATTTCGTGCCGTGGTCGTCCAACAAGAAAGTTGCCCACATTCACAGCCTCATCCTTTGCCCATTGATAGGTATAGTTCCCCATTAAAGAAATATAGTGTAAAAATGTTGTGCTCGCAGCAACTTCAAACCCTCTGATCAAAGCTTCACCAATATTTGATGCCCGGGCAAAGCCACTGGCTAATTCAAATAAAATTAGATTGTCTGTATGATTCTCAAAATAACTTGTTTCAAAATGAACTTTCTGAATAATGGCACCCTCATACTTTTTATGAAAAATCATTCCCGCATCAAACTTAAGACTCTTTTCACTTGTCAGCTGAGGATTGCCCAACACAAACCCTTGATCACCAAACATCTCAACAAACTTAGGCAAACGCACAGCACGTCCAAAGCTTGCTTTCGCATGAAGGCTTTTAACAATTTCATAATCAGCCGCCACTGTTCCTGTGATTTGATTTTCAATACGATTTGACGAAAATGTTCCCGGGTTATTAAAAGAGGGGTCATTATTATTCACATCGTATAAAGCATTTAAGCTTTGTGCTTTAAAAGACAGCAGCGCACGCTTGTGAAACAAATATATATGAGGCTCAAAGAACAGATTGACCTGATGTCGCAAACTCGTTTCACCCCGAGGGTTTGCCGCAATATAGTCTTTAGGCAAAAAATATTCAAAAATGTACTCAAACCCTTTTTTAAAAAGAATATTATCAGAAATAGCTGTCTGCCCCAAAAATCTATTTCCTGCGATAAGCGTTAAATTGTCATTATCTTGGGCTTGTCCCAAACCAATTTCAGCGTTTGGATCAGAAAACTGTGACTTGATAAGCCTGAAAAATGTTTTGTTTTTTAGGGAAAATTTTCCTGACCACAAATTATTTTTCTTGAAATCAATATTAGTTAGGCTTTCTGTAAGACTACGGTCTGCTGTGGTTGATTGAAAATTTGCAAGACCAGGCACACCTGAATCAATGCGAAAAAGATGTTGTGTCACAGACAAAGAGGTGTTGCTATTAAAAGCATGATGCCATTTACCATAAGGGTGCATGACCTGTTGTTCATTATTTTGTCTTTTAACACGCTGATCATCTGTTGCATTTAAGGGCGTCCCATTATTATCTAAATACGTGTAATCACCATCTGTACGGCGGTAATTAAAACCAAAAACAATATCATTTTTCTCTCCGCCATATGTGAGCTCCGCTAAACTTGATAACGTATTAAAACTCCCATAACTCAAACCATAGCGTTGGTTAATGCCTTGTTCTGCTTTTTTTGTTTTTAAATTAACCACGCCACCAATTGCAGAACTTCCAAATTCAGATGGTGTAAGACTCTTGAAAACCTCTACTTTAGACAGCGTTGTTGCGGCAACATGTCCTAAACCCACGCCATCTGCTGAAGCCGCTTCTAAAGGCACTCCATCCAAGAAAACATTCACCTGCATGCTTGATGAGCCACGAATAGAGACAGATGTAGCTTCTTCCAAACCCCCATAGTGCTGTACGTGAACACCGGCTGTTTTTTCAACAACATGTGCCGCCGACTCTGTGCGCGGCATAGTTGTTCTGAGAATAATGCTTGTGTCTGGCTGACTTGTTATAGGTTCAGAAGTTGTGGGGGGCACACGGTCTGTAATAATTATTTTGTCGATTTCAACAATCGGCCCTGCTTGGGCAAAAACAGCTGAACACAGAAAACAAAGAAGACAGGTTGTGAAAAGGATGTTTTTCATAGGTCGTATATGACCTATAAGACTTATAAGACCTATATTCAAGATGGATTGTCAGGATTTATCTATTCAGAGGCATCTGCTAATAAGTTAATTCCCGCATGCTCTTGAGCTGAGGCTACAACAGCGGGACCATCGTGCCATAAGTGATTTCCTTTACTATGTTTTTCAAATACGGTTGCCAGCACAGCCCAGTGCTGAAAACCATCAACACCTTCAGCGGCTCTATAGAGACACGTCATAAGATGGTTTTGCTCATCAATAGACCACACAGAGCGATACGTGTAGCTATCCGTTTCCTGAAGCCGCAACATATCATGGGCATAAAGCACACCATTCGTAACGGGCAGACCTTGGCTTTGCGCCGCAATCACATCTCCAAACTCATGTGGCTCAAGGTACTCTGAAGCAAGCCTAAGAATACGTCGCAGTCCTGCTGTTTGCATGCGCTCACCCTGAACATTGTTAGCCATGTGAAGTGCCGCTAAAAGACCTTGTTTAATGAAACTTTTGCGTGTTGTGTACGCTTGAGCTTTTTCAATACCTTGAG
>JAHJDR010000240.1 GCA_018812345.1 bacterium
GTATAAGGCACATAGGTTCCCGCAACACCAAATACATCCCATTCAAGAACACGAATAGCATAGCCATTAAGGAGTCGATAGCCACTCAAACGAAAACGCAAATCTTGGTCAGGCAATTTAACCGTAGCCCCTATTTCAAAATCTCTCATCTGATCAGTAAAAGCTGTAACACGAGAATAAACATGCAACCATTTGACCACATCAATCCAAACAGAACCACCCATCAGTGTATCTGATTGATCACCAGCAGCTACACGAAAACCTGTTAGCTTATCTCTTAAATAAGTGATGTCAAACTTGAATTGCATGATAGCAATAGGACGCCATTGCAAAGAGCCACCAGCAACCCAGTCACCATAATCAAAGCCAAGCTGGCTTTCAAACTGATGAACAGGCACGCCTCCAAAAGCCCCTAATGTGAAACCAGAATATGTATGTGTTTCAAGAGAAGCCCCATCAAAATATAAAGAATCAAGACTATACTTATGCTGTCTTCCAATTCTTAACTGATTAACAGGACCAAATCGATTCACATCCATATAGGCATAATACAGACGGCCAACAGATGAATTCGAAAATGTATTGTATATATTAGAGAAGTAAGCGGCATTATCACCATTTAGATCAAACAAACCACCACCTTGAATGGCGCCTGTAAAGCGATGTTTATTAGAATCACCAAAATTCAATGTAGCGATTGTTTCAATATCGTGATCCTGCTCACCGCCAGTTGTTCTAAAATGATAACGACCCGCCAGAGAACCTGTTACAACCTTGCTATCTTGAGCATAGCTAGCTGTTGTAACCGTTAACAACACAACCAATAAAAATGAGAAAGAAAAAATGGATTTTATAACTTCCCCCTAGATCATAATTGTTTAAAATAACATTTTGTGTATCATGTATCATTTATGTTTATTTTATCAATGATATCATACACATACGTCTCGGTAGCATATATACAATTAAATTCCTATAGTTTTTTTTCCTGTTTGACATGCACTCATTTTTATTGTGTTAGAATGTTAATTCAATTGATATAAGACCTGTAATTTTTAAGGAATCAGAAATCTATGTGGAAGAAATTTATCACACACCCTGTAACCAAATTTTTCAGCTCACTCAAACTAGCTGTTTTTTTACTCGTCATTTTTGTCTTGTTAGCCATTTGGGGAACTATTGTTGAAAGTCAGCATACTGCCCTTTATGCCCGCTGGCATGTTTACTTATCGCCAATGTTCTTAGCAACAGAACTGTTATTATTTACTAGTATTTTCTTTGCAACGCTTGTTCGCCTCCCTTTTAAAAAACGTTTTCTGGGTTTTTACGTTATTCATCTGGGTTTGCTCACCCTGTTTACTGGCGCAGCCCTTACAGCCTTCTATGGCATTGATGGTTCCCTAACAATTGTACCTGATCAAAAAAATAACACCGTCGTTATTCAAGAACCAGAACTGGTCGTGCACAGTCATCATGGACAAACTAAAAAATTCTCAATTGAAAAAAGAGATCTTCCCCTTACTGTAAAAGAATATAACAAACCCAAAACACCTTATCTCTCTCTTCCCGAATATGATATATATGTAGACACATTTCTCCCGTTTGCCCAACCACGCACCATATGGAAAACCCTCGATGATCCCAGTAAATCATCACATATTTACCAATTTAGTTTAGAAGGACATAACATTAGAAAAGAGTTCAGTATCGCTGACTTGGATTATGAAAGCGCCTCCCAAATGTTAGGTCCCATCGTGTTTCAATCCATGACAGCACTCTCTCAAAACTGCCTTAAAAAGGCATTGAAAGAAGACGCTCTCTACGTCTTAGAAGCAAAAGATTTATGCTTACCCCTTGCCGAACAACCCACTGCTAAAAAGACAATCCAAAAAGTAAACTTCTCACCTATGAAAAGCAGCTCTGTACCACAAGTGAGCATTGCGCTCCCCAATAATAAAGAATATATTTTTTATCCAGAACACAGTGTGTACCCCATCATAAATGATCGAGCCCCTGATCCTTCAGAACCCATCACTCTGGTGAATATTTCAGAACTAAATCAAGGCACAAAGTTACTCTTTCTCAAAAACAATGAATTGGCTATTGGCAACAAAGGCATATGGACGTTTGCCCCTTTGGTTTTACGTGAAGCCATCACCTTACCCTGGATGGGGTTTGCGCTCACACCTATCCGCATACAAGAAAACACTGTGCCAACACTCACATGGTCTGCTGTTATACCACAAGGTGACATGCGAACAGAGTTTGCCGCAAAAATCCGAGTTGTGAATAAAACAAATAATGAAACGCTTTTTTCTGACTGGGTTGGTGGTACGGATGAACAAACAATTACAACAGAGAATGGCACAACCTTAAATATCGCTGTTTCTTTAAAACGACATAAACTTCCCTTTAGCCTCATGCTCACTGAATTTAAAATGGCAAAAAACCCTGGGACAAACCAACCAGCCAGTTATGAAAGTTTTGTGACTGTTACCGATAGAGGGCAAGAAACAAGCACAGCCCATATCTACATGAACAACCCTTTGAAAAAAGGTAAATTCACGTTTTATCAATCGTCTTATTTTCCACTCAGACAAGGCAACGGGTTTGGTTCTGTTCTATCTGTAAACTATGATCCCGGACGTATTTTTAAATATTTGGGATCTCTTCTTATTGTTATGGGAGCCCTTCTCTTTTATTTATTAAGGAAAAAATCATGAAAAATTTTCTTGTCATCATAGCTTTATTGTTTATCTGCATACCCTATGCCTCAGCCAATGATTTGTGTTCAGGCGACTTAGAAAAGCTTCCTATTTTGTCAAATGGACGCGTCAAACCTTTGCAAGTGCATGCCAAAGAAGCGCTCAAGTTCATGACTGGAAAGTCAAAACCACTTGATGCTTCATCAGCGCAAACGTATTGCCAATTAAGCCTCTCATCATTTTTACCTCAAGACCAACAAACACAGCTCAATCTGAAAGTGTCCCATGAAGAATCTAAAAATTTATTAGGTCTGGATGCCAAAGCCAAACAAGTTAGTCCTGATGTTGTGGCTGAAAAAATGAGAAGTTTAAATAGCTTTGTTCATAATCTGGAAAAAACAGGGCAAAAAAAATCAGTAGCCGATGATCTCCAACAACTCATGCATCGTTATAATCTTTATTCTTCTATTAAACATGGTCTTGATTGGAACATGCCACCCAGCGACAAAAAAGGAGATACTAATCTCTTAGAACAAACATGGCCTAATATTCAGCAACTCATTAAATCTAATGAAAAATACAAAGACCCTTCTGTTCTGATGACTAAAATCAAAGAAGCGGGAAATACTTATGCTGCCATTAATTCTGATTATCTTGTTGAACTCACTTATGACAAACTCAAACTCTTTCACTGGGCCATGTTGCTCACGATTTTTGGTTTAGCTGCGGCCTTTGGTTTTAGAAAAGTCAAACACCCCGTAACTCTGATTTTTGTGGGACTCATTTTTGCTTTTGAAATCTCTGCAGCTATTTTTCGCATGATTATTGGCGGGCGAGCACCGGTCACCAACATGTATGAAACTGTGATGTGTGTGGGGATTGGCGGACTGCTCTTTGCCTTTATCTTGGCCTTGTATCGCAAAGAACGTCTTTATCTTATCATGGGGCTTATCATTAACTTGATTGCTCTTTTCATGATGAACTTTGCCTCTTCCATGTTTGATGCGACCATCAAGCCTCTCATGCCTGTCTTGCGCGACAATTTTTGGCTGGCCACGCATGTAACATCCATTACCATTAGTTATGCTGCCTTGGCCTTAAGTTGGTTTGTTGCCATTTACTTCATGGTAAAAAGTTGTTTTACAATTGTAGATAAGGCTGAACTCAAAAAACTCAACACCTTTGCCTATGACTGCATTAAAATCGGCGTGGTTCTTTTGGCAGCGGGCATTATTTTGGGTGCGGTGTGGGCAGATTATAGTTGGGGACGTTTTTGGGGATGGGATCCCAAAGAAACCTGGTCACTCATTGCTTTGCTTGCCTACATGATTGTTTTACATGGTCGCTATGCTGGTTGGATCAACACAAAAACCTTCATGCCCATCACAGGCTTGGCCTTTAATTCCATTCTCATGGCGTGGTTTGGCGTGAATTATATTTTAGCCAGTGGTTTGCATAGCTATGGTTTCAGCTCAGGCGGCGCCTTATTTCTGGCAATTGTAGTTCTTATCCAAGCCATTATCTTCGCGATGTTTTTTGTAAAGACAAGGTTTTTTAAGAGATAGTCTTTAGTCTTTAGTCTTTAGTCTTTAGTCTTTAGTCTTTAGTCTTTAGTCTTTAGTCTTTAGTCTTTAGTCTTTAGTCTTTAGTCTTTAGTCTTTAGTCTTTAGTCTTTA
>JAHJDR010000241.1 GCA_018812345.1 bacterium
CCCTCCCTGCCATAATGTCTCAACAACCTCCATTAAGCTAGAAATATTATACTCCCCGCCGTTTTCACCACTAGTGTCAGAAAAATCAGTATCACAAAAATCACAGTTTAAATTACAACCACTAAAACGTACAAACACGGCGACACGTCCGGCATGACAACCTTCACCTTGGAGGGATTTGAATATTTCTTTGATGTGATACAAAGGAGGTTCGCGGGTTCACGGGTTCGCAGGTTCGCTGGCTAATAAATATTCCAGCGACCCTGCGACCCTCAAGATCCTGCGATTCTATCATTAGAAGTGATAAGCGATATTTACTCTTACATTTGGCGTAATAAGATGCGTGCTAGCAATATAAGTATAGTTCACACCACCTTGAGGCGTTACAGACCAGTTATCATTAATATAGAAATCATAGCCAATACCCGCATCACCACCAAAACCATGTTTAATTGATGAGGCAACAAAAGAAAAATTACCCGCTACAAAACCGCCCCAACCATAGAGCATGGTATAGCCAGCGCCACCATATAAAAAGAGTGTTTCATAAACATTAAATTTTACAGTAGGCATGAGGTTATTAAATAAGAAATTCACACCACTGTCTCGTGTATAATAAACATCCGCTTGTAAATATAACGAAACATATTCATTAAATTTATAACCTACGGGACCCGAAAAACCACCACCAATGGCTTTCAGTTCATTAACTTCAAAACCGCCAACCAAACCACCAACACCGATGAACCAACCTGGTGTTTGAACATGGCCCATTTCTGCTTTTGCTTGTGTGGATACAAAACAAAAACCAAGACATAAAACACATAATGTAATCAAAAATCTTTTTTTCATAGTATGACTCCTTAGTTATGAATTAAATCTGGCGAATTTTAGATAAAAATAGAAAAAGGGTCAATGAGTGTTTTTTAGACCTTAAACAAAATATTCATGATGTCGCCATCTGCCACAACGTAATCTTTTCCCTTGAGATGCTGTTTGCCCGCTACTTTAAGAGCGGCTTCAGTTTTATACTGCATAAGTTCATCGAATTTCATGAGTTCTGCCCTGATAAAACCACGCTCAAGATCTGAGTGAATCACGCCTGCTGCTTGGGGTGCTAAAGAACCATTGCGCAGTAACCACTGCCTCACTTCATCTTTGCCCACTGTAAAAAATGAAATATAACCAAGTTTTTTCAAACATAGCTGTGTGAATCGTTCAATAGCTGGTTCGGTAATTCCCAATTCTTCCAAAAACTCTTTTTGCTCATCAACACTATCCAAACTCGCAATTTCTGATTCTATTTGCGCTGATACTGGCATCATGTCAAAAACAAGGTTTTCACACAATGCTTTACACTCTTCGTCTTTTAAACCATGAGAACGTGCATCATCAGTATTCAAAACAACAATCATTTCTTTACGCGTAATGAGTGGGTAGCCACTAATAAGAAGTTTGCTCTCGTCATCAATTTCTAAGGACCGAAGAGGTTTGTCCTCCTCAAGACAAGTTTTGAGCTTTTCCATGAGATCCAGTTCTCTTTGCTCGTCTTTGTTTTTTATTTTTTTGAGACTGTGTGTAAGTTTTTCAATTCTTTTTTCTACAAATAAGAGATCATGCAATATAAGTTCCGCATTTATATTTGTGATATCACGTTTTGGATCTATGGAACCATCCACATGATAAATACTTTCATCATGAAAATCACTGACCACTAAACACACAACATCCACATCTGATATTTGAATAAATATTTTTCCTTCGCGCAGCGTTTCTTTTTCAAGCTTTGGTAGAACAGCATAAGTAATTTTAGCAGGAGCCACTTTTTCTGGGGCGTACATGTCGACAAGTTTATCAAAACGAGAATCTCTGAGAGCGGCCATACCCATCATAGCCTCTCCTAGTTTCACAACAGGAAGCATCTCAATCTGTGTGAGTGTTTTAAAAAGAGTTTTTTTCCCAGATTGTGGTAAACCAATAATTCCAATTTTCATAAGATATCCTTAACCTACATAATTCATTGTATTGGCGATCTACCATAACTTAATCGTCTTTAACAAGGGTTAACAAGGGCTTAATATTATTAGATTAATTATCAATTTGACAGAGAAAGCGTCACCATCTATAGGATGTTCCCTAATTTGGCATGGTCGCCAAGTGGTAAGGCCAGGCTCTGCAAAAGCCTTATACGTCGGTTCAATTCCGACCCATGCCTCAGATAGTTTTAAAGCATACCAATTAGCCCGGGTGGCGGAATTGGTAGACGCAAGGGACTTAAAATCCCTCGACCTTTCAAGGTTGTGCCGGTTCAAGTCCGGCCCCGGGCACAATTTGAGACCGGTATGTACATAAAGTACATGCCGGTTTTTTTTTGGCCAATACTATGTACGGACTTGAACGATTTTTTGTGCCGACCAAGCGGGAGGAACAGCGAACGTCTGTGAGCGACAACAAAAAATTGCGGGTCTGAACGAGTAGGCGCATGCCGTTAAGCGAGTGAAGACAAGTCCGGCCCCGGGCACAAAAAAGGCCTTACCATTTGGTAAGGCCTTTTTTAATTCTAACTACCCCAAAACCACCACCACAAACGTTTGTACCAAGGCCTTTCCCCTGGCCAGTCATTTTCTGGTTGTTCACCCATAAACTGAGCCCCATGACAAACCATACAATTATTCTCACCTTTGAGTAGCGCATCATCTATTTCTTGGTTTTCAGAATTATGATGTACCTTACTCAAATCATCACCGTGGCATGTGTAGCAAACTTCTGCA
Source organism: bacterium (assembly GCA_018812345.1). Lineage (GTDB taxonomy): Bacteria > UBA10199 > UBA10199 > UBA10199 > JADGCS01 > JAHJDR01. Next base: position 2,772 of record JAHJDR010000241.1, read on the forward strand.
TCAGCTTTAAATTGATGGACTGGCCGACCATGACAATGCATGCACTCGGCGCCACCAATCAAAGTCGCATCATGCGCGCCCATTTCCTCATGAGAACCATGCGAATCCACAATAACAGATGCATCATGAACGTCATGTGCAGGCGCTTCAGATTCATGGCTTTCATTTCCATGATGATCCCGATGAAAGGTGTCCCAGTATTCAAAAGACTCTTTGGGAATCCAATCATACTGATGTAAATCACCCACTTGAAAATGAAAGTCGTGTAGTGTTTCAACGCCATGCTCTAAACGAGGCTGGTCAATTTTTGTAATGCCCCAACGCTCATCATCTGAAATCCCAGCCATACCTTCATCCATACCTTCCGTTGTATGACATTTTTCACAATAGTGATTATCAACCCAGGGTTTTGTAATCTCATCAGGATTTTGTGGCGTGGTTGTTTCCTCAAACCATTCAATGTTCATTGTTTTTAAACCACTGTTCATTAAAACGCCCAAAGGTGGGTGGTGACAATAGTGACAGGTATTTAAATGATGCACACTCTCTTCCCAGGAAACTGTAGCCCACCCATGCACATGACAATCCGTGCATATAGAACCAGAACACTGCAGTTGAGGCGCCGTATTTGCGGTTAAGGGCAAGGCCTGTTCATAGGCAAGCGATTGTTGAATAAGAGCCTCTCCATGAGAAGTAATTCCTATTTGTTTGTATGCGGGAGGCTCTAAGGGAACTGATTGATTGCTGTCACATTCTATTAATCCCAGTTGAGCACCTAAAGAATCAGCGCAAGAAGTGTGTTCCGTATGTATGACAAAAGCATCACTCATTTTTTACGATCCTCCTAATTTATAAACAGTAGTGCTTGTTCAAAAATAGACGACGTAACAACTAAATCATCTAAGGCCTTGTCAGAGTAAGAAGGATAAAGCACACGAATCGTTGCTGATAAACTCTGCTCAACACCTTCATCTAAAACACCCTCTCGCAAACTTAATGAAACAACAGGTCTTAAGTGCCCTAAGGAACTTGGTCCTTCTCGAATAGCTAAAATATCATATGAGCCGTTGTTATCAACATCACTGAATTCATAGGAATAATCATTTTGCTGTTTTTGCAGTGGTTGCGCTTCAACTAATGTTTCCCGCATATATGGAGGCTGCGCTTCTTCAATCAATTCACATGTTGGCTGGCTCAACCAAAAATAATCACCAGCTTCTTTTATAGCGCTAAGAACAAGAAACCCAGCCCCTGCTGTCAACAAAGCTGCTGTTGTATGGAATTTAATTGGATTGGTATAAGATAAATTAATCGCTGTTTTAAATGGCCAACGAATTGCTCGTGACGGCCAGATATTGTGAGCCCAACTTACTTTTTTTCCCATCCATTGAACGGGTTTTGATTCAATAGCTTTTTTTCCATATCTAAAAATACCATTTGTTTCTGAAAGGGACTGGCATGATTGGCCCAACTTAAATTGAGCAGCACGAAATTCGTCTTGTCTTGTTTGTAATTTTTTCGCACCCTTTCCACGAACAACAGCCGTGGTCATAGATGGAATCATAACATCAGTCACTTTAGGTGCGCCAAGCGCACGTAAGCCAAAATTAGCAAAATTGAGGATGCCTGTAAGAGGTCTATAGATCATGTATGCCCAGTAGAGTGTGTGCCATAATGCTGGCTGTTGCGTAAATCAATACACTCTACGTGTTTTTTTTCGCAAACTCCCTGCAAATGTTGCGTAAATTCTAATTTTTTTTTAATGCTTTTTTTAGCAACATTCTCTTATTTAAGACGATAGTTAGATTGCATGATGGGCATGCATGAAAAATAATACTTTAAATTAATGAAATTACTGTCTTTTACACTAATCTTACTCGCATTGATTTGCGCCTGTTCCAGCACACATGTATCCAGTGATGAGGTCACGCCATCAATTAACTCAGGAACCAGTGTTTTTCCCCATGAGGATAATTGGCCAAAACCTGAAAATCATGGCCTAACAACTTTATCTCTTTTTTCTATGGGCATTGATAATGCTTTAGCGAGCTCTTGTCTTCCTTGCCATGAGGCACAAAGTTTTTGTCATGAGTGCCATGCTGATTTTCCACATGATACAAGCTGGTTGAATACCAATAGTTCAGATTTTCACGGACGCTCAGATGCTTCATGCACATCCCAATGCCATGGTGAAGATTTAAACGGAGGATTGTCTGATATAGCCTGCACATCTTGTCATCAAAACTATCCTCATGAAACAACAAATAATAATATTACATCCTATTTTAACTCAGAAACCACGCAATGGTCTGATTATCAGGCTCATGGTCATTATGTGAGTGAAACAAATGCTTTGGAAAAAGGAAGCTGTGCCACAACATGCCATGGAACAGATCTATCAGGCGGTGCTAGTGCAGTGGCTTGCTCTAGCTGCCACAACACCTACCCTCATAATATGTTTAATAGTAATTGGTCTTTAGTCCATCAAAGCTACGTGAATTTAGCCGGAGATCAAAGCTGCGGCGCAACAGGCGGCTGCCACACATCAAACAACCAAGGCCCAGATACAGTTGTCCAATCCTGCACCACTCTTTGCCATCAATCCCCCTAAGCCTTATGCCCTTCGCCTTACGCCTATTCCTCTTCGACATGACAGCGGCGGCAATTAGCTGCTTCTTGTTGTTGCAATACGGCTTGCTGTGCAGGTCTTGTAGGATCATAAACTCCTGCTAAATTATCATGACATTCAAAACACACTTCTTCTTCATCCTGACCTTCTGGCAAATGCGTGTGTTCTATTACAATTTCCTTGCGGTTTGCGCGATCAGACATGTCATCCCAATCAAGATGGGCGGGCATGAGATCTTTCTGAATATGACAGGCCACACAATCATTATTGGGATCTGATTGTTCCAGAACGACACGGTCTTCAACTTGATATGATTGATAACCAGCTATTGTATGACAATTAGCTGTGCCACAAAACACCATACCCCCATTGAGTAAATCACGTTCTGCCTCTGGTGCAATAAAATGCCCATCATGATACTTATTGGCATGATCTGTGGCTATGTGACCATGCGAGCGCACAGAACCATCCCGATCTTCGGGACTCCCTGGCCTAATCGCGTATTCGGGAAGATCTCTTAAGAACATAGCACGATAGCAAGGCGAACCGTGTCCGTGAAAAGCATCAGGGTCATCAAAGTGCAGCGTGCCTGCCTGCACGATCTTAAAATATTCTGCGCGTTCTTCAGGAGTAAGTTTTTCAATTTGCTTGTCTGTGAGTCTTTCAATGTAGCGATCAGAGCAAAAAGGCAAACAACCAAGTTCCCAAAGCTCTTCATATGTATCATGCGGTTGTAATATCGCAGAAGTTTGAGTGCATTGACGCAGTTCAGGAAAACAACCTAACTGTGTTTCAATGAAAGAAAAATCCATTGAGGGGCTATACTGTGTGCCTTCTGGGCACTGGGGTAATGGCTGGGTCATTTTTTTCTCCGTCTATCGTTTATCGCCGCGCCTGCCTCTGGCAGGTCTAGCGTCTATCGTCTATCGTCTATCGTCTGGCGTCTAGCGTCTAGCGTTTAGCGTTTAGTGACAATCTCCGCATCCTGGTGTTTGTGCGTTACCTGTTGAGCCACTATGGCAACTTAAGCACGAATCACCACCAGCATCTGTCACATGTTCTCCATGCAAATTCTTTTGCTCTAAATCATTATAATCACGTCGCCACCCATCGCCATGCTCACCCGCAAAACTCACTGCCCGATCATCATGACAATCCTGACAAGATGATACTTGTGATGTGCTCACAGGCTCGTGACATTGGTTACAACTTGAATCTTTACCAATAGCCGCATCAACAGCATGATACGCTTTAGGATTCATAGAACGTGCTGTAAACCCTTCTCGATAACTACTGCCATGGGCTGCCATTTGTAACCCACCACCTAAAGCTGAATCATGACAACGACCACAAGCATTGGCTCCAGTATGACAGGTATAACAGAGCTCGCCAACAACGCTAGCTTGTGAGGCATGCAATCCTTCTTCCCAATTATTGCCAACAGTTCCATGATTCACAAGTGCGATATGACCATTTGAGGCTTCGGGGCGAATAAGGCGAATATCATCTGTATGACAAACAAAGCAGGTCGTATCGAGATTGTGTTTTGCGACTAATGCTTCATCACTGAGACGCTTTGATTTGGGTAGATCATCATGACAATCGTCACATGTTTCTTGAGCAGGACGAGCCTGAGGTGACTGTACAACATCGTGACATTCTGTACAACTTGTAGAACTCAAATGAATGTCATGGGGATTCTTAATAACTTTTGATTCAAAAAAATGTATTTTGGAATCATCATAAAGCACACCAGCTTCATCATGATGACACGTTAAACAGAATTCATCTTCAGGAGCCTCAGTCATATCGGCGTTATTATGACAATGCGTACAATACAAGCCCACGCTTTGTTCCCAACCATTACCCAAATGCGCCTCATGATCCATATGCGTATTTGCCGGTTTCTGAGAAGGCCTGTAAACTTTCGTGTTAAATTTTGAAGCTACCCAGCTATATCCCTGACTAATGGCCTCAACGACATTGCTTGTTCTTTTATACAACTGTGATTCACGCGCTTCACGGCCCATAGCAAAACTAA
>JAHJDR010000034.1 GCA_018812345.1 bacterium
ATCGGTTATCGGTTATTGGTTATCGGTTTTGGTAGTCACTAGCTGTCCGCAGGCGCCTAGGATGTCGGAACCACGTGATTTTCGCTCAATAGCAAATAGGCCTTTATTAAGAAGGTATTCTTGGAATTTTTTGACATGTTCCTGTGGGGGCCTTTTATAGACCATTTGGGGGCTTTCATTGAATGGGAGAAGATTAATTTTAACTCGTAGCCCTTCTAATAACTTTACAAGTCTTTTGGCATCTTCCATGGAATCATTGAGACCATGAAGCATAACGTACTCAAAAGTAATCCGATCTCTCTTGGGCAAATTCATATTATGACAAGCCTGAATAAGCTGTTTCAGATTGTACTTCTTATTAATTGGCATAATCTCATCACGAACCTCGTCAGTAGTCGCATTAAGTGAAATAGCCAGTTTCGCTGTTGTGTGATTAGAAAACTTTTCAATTTCAGGCGCAATACCACAGGTCGAAACAGTGACATGGTTGTGTGACAAATCAAAACATTCTGAATCAATGAGAATGGCAATGGAGGGGTATAGGTTTTTTGTATTGGCCAAAGGTTCTCCCATGCCCATAAATACAATGTTGCTAATTTTATCTTCTTTAAGAAAACGCTTCACACAGGCCACTTGCTCTAAAATTTCGTACTGAGATAAATTACGAATAATTCCCATAGTGCCTGTTAAACAAAACCGACAGGCCATACCACAACCGACCTGTGTTGAAATACAAAGAGTTCTCCGATCTTCTGCGGGAATACATACGGCTTCTATTTTATGTTCATCTTCTAATTGAATAAGAAACTTAATGGTCCCATCCTGAGATTTTTGGTGATCAACAATTTCGAGTTGGCCAATGGTATATTTTTCAGCAAGCTGCTCTCTGTACTTTTTCCCAATATTCGTCATTTGGTCAAAGGACTTCACATCAAACTTATAAAGCCATCTTTTGACTTGAGAAGTACGAAAGCCTTCTAATCCCATGTCCTTGAGTTCTCTATCTAACAGATCTAGCGAAATTGTTTTTATATTTACTTTATTCATCATTAATAATACTTAAAACAGCATGAAAGAAAATCAACCTTTATCAGAAAAAGAAAAGAAAGTGCTCATCATGTTATTTGCCCTGGCTGGCCTAGGCCTCTTCTTCTCAATCTTACTACCCTTCATTCTTTAATTACCCGCGCCCCCAAGAACCCGCGACCCCATTCAATGCAAAAAAGTCAAATTAGCATGTTTCATAAGCAATTTCTTTGATATGCCTTGAGCAAACTGAACAGTCACTTTTGTTTTATCACCACCACCCTCGATATGCGTTATTTTACCCGCGCCAAACACAGCATGGGCAACACGCGCGCCAGGTTTAAAGGGTTGATCATTTGTTTGCGCATAATCATAATCAATCTGACGCTCTGAGCTTCGCTGCGGTTCTTTTCTTAAACTTGAAAAAGGTTTTTTGGAAACATAGCGTTTTTCAGGAAAGCGAGGTTTTGGCTTAGGCGCTTCTAATTCACCCAATAAACTAGTATGTTCAGAAGGCAGTTCATCCATAAAACGACTAGCAATTTGATATTGTACTGAACCAAATAAACGCCGTTCATGAACAAAACTCATATGCAATTTCATTTTTGCGCGCGTCATCCCCACATAACATAAACGGCGCTCTTCTTCGATGTCTTCTGGGTTATCAATGCTTCGACTATGCGGAAAAAGGCCCTCTTCCATGCCTACCAAAAAAACAATGGGAAATTCCAGTCCTTTTGCCAAATGCACGGTCATTAAGTTTACAAATTCAGGAGATTCATCGAGTCTGTCAACATCACTGGCAAGTGATATTTGATCTAAGAACACTTCTAAAGTCGCATTTTCTGAATCTGATAGATAGTCATCAATCACATTGCCCAATTCTGTTAAATTTTCTTTACGTGACTCAGCTTCTATAGTTTTTTCATTAACCAGCATTTGCCAATAACCTGTTTTATCATAAAGATAAGGTAAGAAATCATCCAGAGCTAGTTCTGCTCGCGCTTGATTAAGTTCTTTGATAAGAGCCACAAATTCTTGAATTTTACTCGTTGCCGCAGCCGAAATATTCAGATCCAATTCTGGTGAACCAATGGCACAGAGAATATCCCAAAAGCTCTTATCTTGTTGGCTCGCAACCTCATCAATTTTACCTACAGTTGTCTTACCAATACCACGCAAAGGAACATTCAATATACGCTTCACAGCAATGCTATCAGCAGGATTCACAAGCGCCTTCAAATACGCCATGATATCTTTAATTTCAGCACGATCATAGAATTTAATACCACCAAATATTCGATAGGCTATTTTTTGTTTCCTCAACTCATCCTCTAAGCTCCGACTTTGGGCATTTGTACGGTAAAAAATGGCCATTTCACCCAAGGAATATTCTTCTTGATACGATTTGATCATGGCACAGACATAGTGTGCTTCATCCCGATCAGCATGGCCTGTATAGACCTTGATGAGATCGCCTGTTCCATTTTCCGTCCACAATTCTTTACCCATACGCTTGTCATTGCCACGAATCACTGCATTGGCTGCCCCCAGAATGTTTTGTGTTGAGCGATAATTTTGTTCTAATCGAATCACTTTGGCTTTCGGATAATCTTTTTGAAAATCAAGAATGTTTTGAATTTCAGCACCACGAAATTTATAAATACTTTGATCATCATCTCCTACAACACAGATATTATGCCATTTATCACAAAGTAATTTGATCAAAGTATACTGACTTTTATTTGTGTCTTGATACTCATCAACAAGAATATAGTGAAATTTGTTTTGGTATTCTGATAACACTTCAGGGGCTTTGCCAAACAATCTTAAAACAGATACAATTAAATCACCAAAATCCATTGCCTGATTCTTTTTTAGTTCAGCTTGATAGGCAATAAATATTTCTTTTACCTTTTGCAAAAAGTAATCATCAGCAGAAAAATCTTCTACAGTAAGACCATTATTCTTGGCACGATCTATGTGATAAAGAATACTTTGAGGTTTATAAACCTTATCGCTTAGTCCCATGGCTTTAAGTATTCTTTTGATTACCGTTCGTTGATCTTGGGTATCATAAACAACAAAATTCTTGTCATAACCCAAAATTTCAGCATGACGTCGCAGCACGCGCAAACAAAATGAATGAAATGTAGACATCCATACATTTTGAGCTTCTGGGCCCAGTTGTTTTTCTATGCGTGTTTTCATCTCTTTAGCAGCTTTATTTGTAAATGTGACTGCCAATATATTCCAGGGTCGTACACGTTTTTCTTCCATAATGTAGACAATACGTTCAATAAGGACGCGCGTTTTACCTGATCCAGCACCGGCAAGGATTAAAAGAGGACCTTCATAATGTTCAACAGCTTCTAACTGTCTTGGGTTGAGTTCATTGCGACGAGACACAGATTATTCTCCCTTAAAACATGGTTGTCTTTTTTCTAGAAAAGCTTGCACGCCCTCTTTAAAATCTTGGGTTTGAGATGATTCTAAAATAAGATCGCCTTCTAAATGTAATTGGGTCATAAGATCGTTGTTATGGGCCTGATTTAGCAATTGTTTACAGCGAGCATAACACTGTGTTGGACCTTCCGCTAAGGTATTCACAATTTCATTTGCTTTTTCTTCTATTTCCTCTTGGGGGACAACCCAATTGACCAGCCCTAACTGCAATGCCTCTGTAGCTGATAGTTGAGGACATAACATAAAAAGTTCAGCCGCCTTTTTAAGACCAATGTGTCTAGGCAAGAAAAATGAAGCACTACCATCAGGACTCAAACCTATTCGCGCATAAGCAAAACTCATTTTCATGTTATCAGAGGCTAAAATCATATCACAAGCCAGAGCAAGAGGCGCACCAGCTCCTGCGGCAGCACCTTGAACACAAGCCAGCACTGGCTTTTCAATTGTTCTAATGAGTGAGACAGCTTCTACCAAGTTTTTGAGCAAATCTTGTGAAAAAACTTTTTCCTGATCAATGAGCTTTTTAAAATAGTTCAGATCACCTCCAGCACAAAAAGCGCGACCATTAGCTTTAAGAACAATCGCACGCACAGCAGGGTCTTTAGCTTCTTCCATACAAGAGACAAACTCACCCATCATAGCGCCTGTCATGGCATTAAGAGTTTCCGGTCTATTAAGAGTGATCGTTGCCACAGCATTTTTTTTGTTATAAAGAACTTCTTTCATATCGTGTTTGCCATCCTGTGAAATTACAAGAGATAATATTATTCTACAGTAACTGATTTGGCTAAATTGCGTGGTTGGTCTATGTCTGTTCCCTTAGCATCAGCCACATAATAGGCTAATAATTGCAAAGGTAAAACAGAGACAAAGGGAAGCAAATCCATGCTTGCTTCAGGAACTTCAAGGTAAAGATCACAAAGTTGTTTTGTATCTTCATCACCTTGCGTAATAATGCCCATAATGAAAGCACCACGTGATTTAATTTCTTGGACATTAGAAACCATTTTATCATACAAGTCGTCTTTTAATAGTGTGGCGACAACAGGTACACCATCTTCCATCAAGGCAATTGGCCCGTGCTTCATCTCGCCCCCAGCATAGCCATCAGCATGAATATAACTAATTTCTTTTAGTTTAAGAGCGCCCTCTAAAATAATGGGGTATTGAATACCACGTCCAATGAAATAACAATGCTCTTTGTTACGCAAATATTCTGTCATCATATCCAGACCTTTATATTGGCGCAAAAAAGTCTTTAGAATATTCGGCAGTTCCACAAGAGCTTTCATACGGTCTTGAATATCTTGATCGTCTAATAGCTTCTTTTGCAAAGCAAGTTTAACTGCCATCATATACAATACAGTTATTTGAGTCGTAAAAGCCTTTGTGCTTGCCACACCAATTTCTGGCCCTGCATGCGTATAAATTGTCACATCAGATTCTCGGGGTATGCTTGATTCAATTACATTACAAATGGAAAGAACTTTTGCCCCCATTTTTTTACTCTCTCTAATTGCAGCTAATGTATCGGCGGTCTCGCCAGATTGGCTTATCGCAACAACAAGAGTATTTTCACCAACAAGTGGCTGTCGATACCGAAACTCACTAGAGAGCTCTACACTCACTGGCACTTTTGCCAAATTTTCAATCCAATACCGAGCGACCATTCCCGCATGCCAACTTGTCCCACAGGCAACAACATGAATATGAAAATCTGGTTTCTGAACAAATTTTTTCATGAGACGTCCAGCATCATCGAGCCAGATATTCATTTTTTCGAGATCAACACGTCCCAGCAAGGTATCAGCAATCACTCGTGGTTGTTCATGAATTTCTTTGAGCATAAAGTGTTTATAACCACTTTTTTCGGCCTGAGCCATATTCCATTGAATAATTTGTCTTTCTTTCTCAATGGAATTTCCTTCAAAGTCATAAAAAGTTACTTGGGTTTTTTCTAAAACAGCCATCTCAAAATCATGCAGAAAGGCAACTTCATTTGTATGTGACAAAAGAGCAGGAATATCGCTGGCTACAAAATTTTCCCCATTATTAAATCCCAACACTAAAGGAGATCCCTTTCGGGCACAGTATATGCGCTGATTATCATTTCGATTAAGAATAACTAGGGAGTAGGCTCCATGCAGTTCTTTTAACGCACTCCGAATGGCTTTTTGAAAATCATAGCCTTGATTTAAGAAATCTTGAATAAGGTGACAAATAATTTCCGTATCCGTTTCAGATTCAATTTGATGGCCTTTTATAATCAAATCATCTTTTAATTTTTTATAATTTTCAATTATGCCATTATGAACAAGGACCACATCTTTAGAATAATGTGGGTGCGCATTAATTTCATCAGGTCGTCCATGCGTTGCCCAGCGGGTATGCCCAATACCAATGGTAGCTTCAAAATCTTTTCCCGCAAGTTTGTCTACTAAACAACTCAGCTTTCCCTGTGTTCGCTCAATTTGGAAGTCACCATTTTTTATAAAAGCGACTCCCGCTGAATCATAACCACGATATTCTAGTCGCTTTAAGCCAGCAAGTAGTATGGGCTTTGCCTTTTGATCACCAATATAACCAACAATACCGCACATATTTTGGTGCTCGGTACTCCATTCTCAGTGTCTAAGAATTACACAAAAAGAGAACAAAGCCATAAGCACAATAAAGTTTACATTTTGCCTGCAAAAGCAAATTTGATGCGTAAAATCAAGTAATTATATAATAAAAGACTGTTTGTATTCTTCTACAAGAATATCAGAACGAAAAATTCAAACACCGAACCTCTTGCAATCCAGAAGAATGGGCGTTTATCAGGTTTATGCCTAATTTCTAATTTCCAGCAAAAAGACGACGGCAGATGAAATTAGATTAGTAGAAATTGGAAATTAGAGGAAGTAAAAAAGGCCACTCCTTACCGGAGCAGCCTTTTTGTTTGGGTGAGCGAGGGGAATTGAACCCCCGACCCCCAGGGCCACAACCTGGTGCTCTAACCAACTGAGCTACGCCCACCATATTTTAAGAGCGAGTCATAAAACAAACTTATAGGGAAAAGTAAAGATTATTTAGCTAAGAATTGATTTCTATGACAAATTTGGATCCCATACCTATTTCTGAGTCTACATCGATTGTAGCTTCATATAACTTTAATAGACGCTTAACTGTGGCCAACCCCAGTCCCGCACCTTTAGTTTGCCCCGTAAAATATTTTTCTATTTGATAGAATTCATCAAAGATCTTCCCTGCTTCCTCAGCAGGTATACCGGGCCCATTGTCGACTACTTCAATTCGTTTACCACCTGATCTTAGCAGTGTCACAAAAACACCTAAAACAATATCATCCTTATCATTAAATGAGATAGCATTTCCCAATAGTTCTTTTACGATAAACTGAAAATGAACTGTATTCATATTTAAAACCAAATCCTCAGGACAATAAATATTAATCTGCGTTTTCTCATATTCCACCTGATCCGAAAGAGATGTGACGACTTGTTTTATTCTCTCTTTAATCTTTATATCTTCATTATGTTCACTGGCTTTAATTTGGATAATTTGCGTGTAATCAATTAATTGTGTGATCATGCCATTAAGAATCTGTGAACTTTTGCTCATTTTTATAATCAAGTCCTTTTGTTTTTCTGTTATATTCTGATTAAAAAGATCTTCAAAAAGAGATAATGCTGTTGTTATAATTGTTAGCGGTGTACGCAACTTATGTGAAATAAGCCCCATAAAATCATCTTTTTGTTTTTGTTCTGATTTTTGATCTGTCACATCACGAACAGTTAAAATAATATTTTCTATTTCCTTTTCATCATTTCGTATTTTATCAATAGAAATTTCTAAATACAGAGCCTTCACAGTGTCTTGTTCTTCTCTTACAGCATTAATAACAAAATGACATTCTTCAGTATCGAATAGCTGCTCTTTCATTCGGTCTATTGTAAAGTGACTGTAAAAATATTCTAAAACATCCTTATTTTCAGATTCAAAGTGATTGAGCACTTTGCCAATACCTTCATTACAAACAATCTTACGCCACTCACTGTCTAGTACAATCACCCCATCACCTGTTTTGGAAATCACGTAGTCAAATTTTCTTTTATCAAAATCTTTTTCCATTTCTCGATATTTTTTAAATTGAATAGATAAATACTTATTAAGAAGCCACATAACAATTAATAGAACAAGCAAAACAAAGAGCTCAAAATATATGATAACGAAAACAGGCTTTAAAACAAGTTCTCTCGAAACACCAAGAACCGTATAAATCTCATGATGTTTCACTGAGCTCACAGTAATTATTTGATAAAAAACAAACTCCTTTAAAGCATCACAATAAATAGCTCCACTACCTTGTTTAACGATATCTTTGTAACACTGAGGTGCCATCTTTTCAAAAGTCTCTCCATGTGCTAAATCCTGAACCTTTCCCCACTCTCTTGCTGGCTCTGAACTATGGTGTAAAAAAGAACCTTGTTTATCAAATATATAACTCTTCATATGTTTTTTATCATAACCTGCTTGTAAAACATGCATGAATGGCTCGGCAAATACATTTACAATCATCACACCCTGAGGACTTTCACTATTATAATAAATTGGTTTAGCGACTCTAAAAGTAGGTTCATAAGGCTTAACTATCTTTCCAAATTCTCTATTTAGATCGATAGGAGAAACATAGCTTTGCCCTTGAGGTAGTTTCATGGCTTCCTGAAAATAATAACGATCACTTTTATTTTGTAGCGTTCTTTCCGCGATGGGATTACCTTTAACATTATCAACACGAACAATTTCCTCTCCACTGGCATTTAAATAGCGAAGCTGGGAAAAGGCGGGTGTCACACGCATCATGCTGGCAAATATATATTCGAGACGCTCCTTCCAATCAATCAAACTAGACTTTCCTAATTGATCAACACCATTATTATTTTGAGCACGAATAATACCTTTGATGGGTGGAACGGTCTCTAAGAAATCAAGGTCATGAATGTATTCCGATAACAGCCCTCTCATTTCAGTAACACGCGTTTGCTCAATGCGTTGGTAATAATCTAACTCCTGTTCCAGGGTAAATTGATACGTGACATATATAGTGGCACCACCCAGTGTAATGATGAGAAGAATGGAAATAGTAAAGAAAAGGCGAAAATATTTCTTATAGCCTTCTTGTTTCAAACAACCCCTTTATGTGAATCTATATGTTACCCCAACTTATCATTATACAGTACGTGACTCAAATTGGCGAGGGCAAGATTTACAACTAATTAATATACTTGATATTTTTGATGTTTTTAGTAATGAATTATTCCTATGAAAACTGTCTATATGCTATCATTTATTAACCTTATTCTCATTTTCACATTTTGCACGGCCTGTGCAAAGAAAACGGAAACAAATACAGAATCATTGAGCTCTGTGACCATTGGCTCACAAGTAAGTGATGATGAAACCTGTCTCCCTGAAGAAGAAAAAGAACCCTGTAATTAGGAGCCTAATGAGCCTCAGCCCATGTTTTACCTTCATGACAGGTAACTTTTAAGGGAATAGAAAGAGTGAAAGTCGTTTCCATTAGGTCTACAATAAATGATCGAACAGTTGACAGTTCATCCTGTGGTACCTCAAATAGCAATTCATCATGAACTTGAAGAATCATTTTTGTTTTGAGGTGATCTTGTTCCAGACGACTCTGAATAGCGATCATGGCTTTTTTAATAAGATCTGCTGCAGACCCTTGAAAAACGGCATTAAATGCCATGCGTTCGGCATTTTGACGTGCCAGATGATTCTGGCTATTAATATCTCTTAAAAATCGCTTGCGCCCTAAATATGTTGTTACATAGCCCTTCTCTCTTGCCTCAGCGAGAATGCGCTCTTTGTACTCTTTAACACCTGTAAATTCACTGTAAAAACCATCGATAAATCGTTTGGCTTCTTTGTTGGGAACAAGCAACTGTTTGGCTAAACCATAGGCTGACTGTCCATAAATCACACCAAAGTTAATTGTTTTGCCAATACTTCTTTGCGTCGTATCCACAGCCTCTAATGCCAGGCCAAAAATATGAGCCGCTGTTCGGGCATGAATATCTTCATTTTTTTCGTAAGCACTTATCAGCTTAGGGTCTTGAGAAAACGCTGCCAAAAGCCGCAATTCTATTTGTGAATAATCTGCTGATAAGAGCACATGTTCTGCAGGGGCCATAAATAA
>JAHJDR010000242.1 GCA_018812345.1 bacterium
AAATGGGCGAGTCCGAAAGGGATGCCTATAATGGTTAGACAGAGGCCAACGCCAACCACAACATGTTCTATAAACAACCAAATTCCCGCTAAAATAACCCATAAAATATTGGCTGTAAAGTTTCGCCTATTGAACCCACCCAGTTTCGCTTCATTGAACCCACCGGTTTCGCCCGATTGAACCCGTCGATGTCACCCTATTGAACCCGCCTAAACATCTCCGGAGCGAAGCGACGATTTTCTTATTGTTTGCCTTTCATTTGGTCAAGTTTTTTAGCCTTAACTTTTCGATAGCTTTCTCCCTTCACAGTCAGTTTTATCGAAGAGTGAATGAGTCGATCTATGATTGCATCAGCTATTACAGGATCTTCAATGACTTCTGACCAATGATCGAGTGGCAATTGTGTTGTGATTATCGTTGATTTATCACCCATTCGTTCTTCTAGGATTTCGCAAAAATCATGAGCCTCTCCACTGTTAAATTTTTTCAATCCAAAATCATCCAGGATCAAAATAGACGGTTTTGTCAACTTTGCCTTAAACTTTAAATAGGTTTTCGTAGTACGGGCTAACATTTGGTGTTCCAGTAAATCAGAAATACTCATAAACAAGACTGGTTGCTTATGACGACAAGCATGATGACCCAATGCTTGGGCTATAAAGGTTTTACCTACGCCTGTTGGGCCAATAATCAATATTGGGCGACCCATTTTGATCCATTCTAAACTGTATAGCTCTTTTATTTCTTTGCGGGTAATTGTTCGTTTAGCTGTAAAATCGAAATCCTCCAAAGCAGGTTTGATTTTAAGTTTTGAGTTTTTCAACAATCGCTCTGAGCGCTTATCTTCTCTAAAATCATTTTCAGCCTGTAATAGTACGTCTAGTACTTCTGTTGGCCCCCACGATTCTTCTGTGGCATCTTTGAGGGTGCCCTCTAGGCAATGTAGCATCCCTAAGAGTTTAAGATCGAACATGATATTTTTAATTTGTGGCATAGACATATTTGTTTTCCTTTTGTTTTATAGCAATCTCTGGAAGAGGCATATTGATATGCCTCAACATGGGATTACAGGGTTTTCTTTTGATATGATAATCTCTTTCAGATTGTGGTGATTTGTTGCGATAACTATTAAGAAGATCTTTAAAATATGGAACTCTGATCTTGTCATAATGAATCATGTGTTCGATAGCTCTTTTGATATTTGCCCGGCTATTGTTGTTGCCGGGGATATTTATTTCTTTACGAGCAACACTGACAAAACCTTGAGCCCTTCTTAAATGAGCAATGGTGTTTTCTTGAAAAAGACCATCGATGAGTTTTCTAAGATCCTCGTTTAGATATTTAGCCTGACAAAGTACATTTTGAGGTGTGGCTTCGTGATAAGCCCTGGCATTCGGCGGTAAATGCTCGAAATTAGTAATACGAGCTCCTTTTTTATATTTTGATCTTTTGTGAATAGCGATTCTTTCCAGTTCGTGAAAGATCTCAATGAATCGATCAGTGAGCTTAATTTTTAGTTTTTTTCCTCTGTGAATATGTGGAGCGGAATAACAGCTGCCCTCTACACTCACGTAACTATCTGGATGTAGTTTAGCTTCTTTCCACTCAATAAACTCGTAAGCATTGACTGGCAAAGGAGATAACTTACTTCTTTCGATTTTTTGCCAACGATCAAAACGTGAGACATGAAATCGTGAGTGACTTTTATTGTTGATATGTTCGATAACTTTGGCCACAGCCTGATTAATCTCATCTAAAGAGATAAATGTGTGTTTGCGATAAACCCACCTAAAATAGCGCATGACAAGCTTTACAGCACCCTCGGCCAGAGCTTTGTCTTTGGGATGACGAGGTCTCGCTGGCACAATGGCTGTATTAAAGTGAGAAGCTAGTTCTTGATAAGAGGTATTGATTTCTGGATCATAGATATGACAACGCGTTACACCTTGTTTGAGACAATCGGGAACGGTGATTTTGGTTACCCCACCAAAATAAGAAAACATTTTACTATGGCATTCTAAAAAGTTGCGACTTTTGGCATTTTCTTTGGCGTAGGCAAAAATAAGCTGAGAAAAACCCAATATACCAATAAACACATCAGCATCGTGAATAACACCTGTTTTGAGGTCAACCCACTCGATTTTGCCACCAGCATAATCAACCTCACAACGATCACCAGGTTCAAAAATACGATGCACAACCGTTGATTTTTTGTAGTGTGGATATTGTTTATGGAATTGTTTAAGAAAGTTTCCATAGCTAACCGCTTGATGTGCTTTTTCCTCCCAAATATACTTTACAGGATGTCCATCTAGAACCTCTCCCAATATTTCCTTCCAATCCATTGTTTCAGCCCACAGAGGTCCATTTTGTATGGGGCGATTATTTGGGGGTAAAGATTCCTGATCCCTAATTTGTCGTACCGTTCGCCTAGTTGCCTTCATTGCTCTAGCGATTTCTCGCACTGAGACATCTCTTTCTAAAAGTCGTTTAATTTCCTTATAGCGATCCATAGTCATTACCTTCTTGGCCATATCAATCTCCTTTTCAGTTAAAAAAAGACTGATATCGGTCTGTTATCTGAATCGCAATGGAGATAGAGGCGGGTTCAATAGGGCGAAACTGGGTGGGTTCAATTGACCGACACTGGGGGGTTCAATGGGGCGAAACCGGTGGGTTCAATCGGGTGAAACTGGGTGGGTTCAATGGGGCGAAACTCTGCATTGGCAAAGGTTGTTCCAAAAATACGATCTTCCCCAACTTCTCGGGCATCAATAAGTTGATTTCCAAATGGCAGAGCTGAAAAATATGCAATACGAAAACAAGCGTATGAATAGGGAATGCCAATGATTGTAATAAAAAGAATACAACCTGCAAGCAGCCACGACAAAGCAGCCGCAATCCCCCCACCAAATATAAGCCATAAAATGTTTAAAATGAGTTTTAGCATGAAACTTTGTTATATTGTTTTTTAGGGAAACTCAAGACTGCTGTTTGGGGGGCTTTGGTACCGGGGTTCCAGGGTAAAATAAGGCGCAAGGCTCAAGGCTCAAGGCTCAAGGCTTAGGGCTTGGGCGCTTTCGGGTTGCACAATTTCAATGGGACTTTGAATATCGAATATCTATTAACGATTTTTGATTTAAGATTGTATTATTCTTCCAGAGATCCCGCGACCCTGCGATCCCGTGAACCAGTATAGCAAAGATCTCCCTCCCCCTAACGGGTACTCCCTCCTTATCCCGCAAACGGGACCCCGGCAAGCGGGGCAAAGGAGGGAGGGGTGGGTTACAAATTACTATTGTCTCGATGTCTCGCTAGCTCGATAGCACGATCCACCCATCCCCAATCCGTCCAAATTATCAAACACCTGTTAATAAAACCTAACACAAAAAATCATACATAACGTTCCTCAAAAACATAACGTCTTAAAAACAAAGCAAAAAAGAAAATGATTCTATTGGCATGGGGTTTGCTTAGATAGTTGGGGTAAATACTATTATTTGAAAAGGAGATTATATGAAAAAGGTAACTATTATATTATTTGTAGCATTTAGTTTTATGCTTATTGTTTCTTGTGGTGGTGATTCAAAGCTTCCTGGTGAGCAAACATCAACCGTGTCAGCTTGCGAGGGAGATGATTGTGTGAATGTGGAAACAAGTGATGCGGGCAACTTTGTGCTTGGCTACATTGAAGAGGGCACACCTAAAGATATGCCTACTCTTGATGTACAACTAGATGGCACTAAACTTCTTGTTACTTGTGCTGAGGATGCGACAACTGATGGTGGTTTGGTATCTTTCAATTGTAAGAAGGGTGATTACTATGATTACTTTTCAGTTTGTATTCATGGTGAAGTAATATATTTTTCCGAAGCTGATGAAGATGTTTGGGGAACAGGTTGTAATGCCTTTGCATTCTATTGTGATGAATATGGTTTTACAATGGCTTCTTCATGCTCAGACTCTGGTTCTTATTTAAGAACTGAAGAAAATCGTTATGAAATACAAGACTATGTTTCTGATAATATTCTTCACAAGATTGGATACTAAAACACTAGGAGTTGATTATGAATTATAAAATAATGAAAATTGTAATAACCTTTACCATATTGCTCGCTGTGCTTATTACAGCCCCCTTTGAACAGGCGAAGGCTGGTGAAGTTAAGGTGTTGCCAAGTCATTCTGTGATCTACATTACCCCCATGGAAGGTGGGTTGCATGAGTTTCTTCGATCAGAGATCTTTAAGAAAAAAGTGCCCTTAAGCATTGCTCTTAAAGAAAAAGATGCTGATTATATTTTGACCGGAACTATGGTTCAAAAAGGATCTACGGGTAAATGGTATCATTGGTTAGTTGGTGCTGCTGGCAGAGCTGACTCATCACAAGCAAGTGTTTCCCTCATAAAAAAAGGATCCAGAACATTACTTTGGTCATCAAGCGTAGGCGACCGTTCCTTCTGGTGGGGAATGCTGAAAAGAAAAGGCGAGCGCAAATTAGCACAACGTATTGTGGCTAAGCTTAAGAAGACAATAATTCGATAGGATAATAAGGATCTTTGAGGTGTCAGCATGACATCTTAAAAATAAATATCATGATGAAAGCTTTAATACCCCAAGAAAGAATTGAGAAAAGTATTATTTTGATTCGAGGTCAAAAGGTAATGTTAGATAGCGATTTAGCTGATCTTTATGATGTTGAAATAAAAGCATTAAATAGAGCTGTAAAAAGAAATGCAGAGCGTTTTCCTGATGATTTTTGTTTTCAACTTTCTACTGATGAATACAATTCTTTAAGGTGCCATTTTGGCACCTTAGAAGACACAGGTCGCGGTAAGCATAGAAAATACTTGCCATATGTCTTTACAGAGCAAGGTGTAGCGATGCTTTCCAGTGTGTTAAAAAGCAAAAAAGCTGCTTTAGTTAATGTGCAAATAATGAGAACGTTCGTAAAAATTCGAGAAATGCTAATATCAAACAGAGAGCTTGCAAGAAAATTAGCAACGCTTGAAAAGAGATATGACAATCAATTCAAAATCGTTTTTGATGCAATCAGACAACTTATGGAGCCACCAAAAACAAAAAAAAAGAAAGAGATTGGATTTGTGAGAACTGCCTCCTTGCAAAAGAGGGAAGAGGATTAGATCTCTTGATTGTTTATTGTTCGAGAAATATACAAAATGAGAGGGAAAAATATGCTAGAACTAAATCACATATTTGTTTTTACGAAACCAAAGGCCACGGAATTGTTAGGCACGCTGGGAAATAATGGGTTTAATATGGGACGCGGAAGGATTCATGAGGGCCAGGGGACAGAGAATCAATGTCTCTTCTTTGACAATGCCTATTTTGAAGCGATTTGGGAAAGAGATGACGCTGAAATGCAGCTGGAGAAACCAAAAAAAGCAAAAATACCAGAGCGTGCGCATTGGCGTGATACTGGGTATTCTCCATTTGGCATTGCCTTAAATTTTGTTGAGAATTGGCCTATCGAGTTACCTTTTAAAACGTGGAAGTATAATCCAGGTTTTATGCCAAAGGGTTCTTATATTGATGTTGCTGAAGGTAATAATACTACATCACCATTTATATTTATTATGCATAACGTTCTTAGGCCGGCTTGTTACCCTGAAGATGATCCAAGAAGTGCAAAACCTTTTTTAAATCATCCCAATGGTACAAATGAAATCAGAGAAGTGAGAATTACCGTGCCTTTAGGAGATGAATTGTCAGCACCTTGTAGGATGGTAGAGGAAATGGGGCTCATAGAAGTCGTGCGTGGAAAAGAACCATTGATGGAAATCTATTTGGCAGATGAACCAACCAAAACAATAGACTGTCGCCCCAACGATCCGTTGGTTATTTATCTAAAAGATAATTCTTTATGAAACTAATAGTCATCAATGGACCAGACCAACTATCTTCAAATTTATATTTATCTGCACGTAAACAGAACATTGATGTTGTAACATTCTCCGATTCTAACAGCGTTGGTCTTGACTATTCTGATAAAGTGCATGCAATTCAAGGATTGGATGTAGCTAGCTGTTTAGAGGTAGTTAAAAATAATAAAATAAAGAATGTTATTGATGTGGTAGCATTGAGAGATAAACATGTTCCGCTCGTCACATCTCTGTGTGAAAAAGTATCTAGCACTTCTAATTTATCAGGAAAAATAAGAGCTTTAAATGATGCAAATATTAAGACTAAATTGCGTCAGGGGTTAAATAATGATTATTTTCCTTGGTGGAAAAAAGTTAGTTTAAATCAGTTTGAGGATGAAGTTCAAAGGGCTTTAAATACATATGCTACTCTAATTGTAAAGCCTTTGCATGGTTATCACGGTATTGGCGTTAAGAAAATTTCGTCTACTGATGACATTTTGTCTGTTAAGAATGAAGTTGTAACGGCTATAGCTGTTTTAAATGAGCGTTTTAATGGTTTTGATCAAGCAACAAAGGATGATGTGACCCTTTCTTGTATTCTTGAGGAATACATAGATTCTTCAGATTATGTTGTAGATGCTGTTATTTCAAACGGTAAAGTTCTGTTTAGTGAGTTTTGTGAAAAAGCCACGCGATCACTTTCATATAATGAAGATAGAGCGTATTTTACCGCTCATAATTTGACTGAAAAGATGCTAGATAAGGCAAAATCATTTTTATCTGATTTAGCCAACAAATACCCTGAATTTATTTCCATTGTTCATGCGGAATTTAAAATTAAAGACGATAAAGTTAAATTTATTGATATAGCTTTTAGAGCTGGTGGAGCGGGCTTAAGTGATAAAATACATTTTTATTCAACAGGAGTAAGTTTATATGATGTATGGCTTAAGGCTTTAATTGATAAGAATGCTACAGCAATATTGGATTATACCAAAAAGCCAATTCTACTATATCTAGGACAAGTAAAAGGTGGTGGTGTTGTTCATGAAATTACTAGAGCAATAGATGTAGCAACTCCTGATAGTTCTTCAATACTTTTTGAAAATAGTTTTTGTAAGGTTGGTGATGTGTTGAG
>JAHJDR010000243.1 GCA_018812345.1 bacterium
AGGATCGCGGGAACTTGAAATGATTTGCAATAAGCAAATGGCAATTGGCTATCGGCAATTTAAATCGCAAATCGCTTATTGCATATTGTCACTTGTCATTAAATCATGGGCCCATCACCGTCTTCGCGAGCGTAGCGCGCTGACCCTACGATCCAAAAATATTTAATAATGAATAATGAATATTGATTAACGAATTAAGAATGTCGATTTGGGGAAACCTTCGTAAATCAAAAATCGTTAATCGTTATTCGATATTTGTTTTTCTGGAACTCTGGTACTCAGACACCCCGTAACCAAAGTTCCCTTTCCCCCACTGGACACAGGACACTGAGCACTGAACACTAATTCAAGCGACCCCGCAAACGGGGCAGGTGAGCGACGAACCCTGGCACCTTGGCACTCCGGAACCCTGGAACCTTGGTACTCCGGCTCCTCGGCTCTCTGAAACTAGTTATCCAACAAAATCTTCTGCTTATACTGTATTGTGATGTTTTCATTTTTAAGCGGTGTGAGCAGGTCCATGATTTTGAGAAATGTTTTATTGGTTTTTAGCCAGCCGCGATTAAGTTTTCGCGCATAGCCAGCAATCAACACATCCTCAAACTTAAAGTCACAAAAGCGCTTGTATGTTTCTTTAACAGAATAGAATTTTTTGTGGCCCCAGACTTGAGCCATTTGAAGGCCGATGAATGAAAACTTTTTTGGTTCAAAAACAACGTGATGGGCATCGTACAGGGCCCAATCATTAAATTTAATACGATTTTCAGCACGCAGCTTTTCATAGAGTTCTGACCCTGGCAATGGTGTGAGGATAAGAAACTGAACAGAGGTTAGTTTGTTTCGTTTGGCAAACCTTACACTGGCCCTGACCGTTTTTTTATCGTCTTCATCAAAACCAAAAACAAACATGCCATGAATGTTGATGTGGTGGTGTTGTAAAATTTTAATGGCATTTTCAATTTCTGTAACTGTTTGGTTTTTTTTGATAGCTTTGAGGGTTTCTGGATTAACAGATTCAAAGCCTATATATAATGTGTGGCAGCCTGCTTTTTTCATGAGTTGCACAAGTTCAATGTCTTTTACAATGTCTGCACGCACTTGCGTTGACCATCTAAACTTAAAATTTTCTTTAATCATGGCGCGCAAAAGTTCTTTGGCACGCTTGGGTTTGGCTGTAAAATTATCATCATAAAAGAATATGAAATTCTTTTTGTGATTGTATTGTTTAAGTTCTTCAACAATGTGTTCGGTAGAGCGAAAGCGATATTTTTTGCCAAACATTCCGGTGACAGAGCAAAAGGAGCAATCAAAAGGACATCCTCGCGAAGTTTGTACAGGGATAATTGTAAAACCCCAAACTTTTTCAAAGTCACCTTTTGAAAGAGAAAAATCAGGATAGGGGATTTTGCTTAAATCTTCTTTAAGGCAGTTGATCGTGTTGTGCGTAATTGTTGTTTCTTTTTTGTATGAAAGGTTTGGCACTTGAGAATAATTTTTATTAGTTTCCCACGCATCAATAAATTTCATGAGGGCTGTTTCGCCTTCACCGCGCACGACAAAATCACAGTGTTCTAGCGCTTCTTCAGACAAGTAGCTGACATGAGGCCCTCCCATGATAACTGTTTTTCCCATTTCTCTAATGCGATCAGCAAGGGCATAGGCGCGTGGTGCTGTCGATGTAATGGTTGAAATGCCAACGATATCAGCTTGTTTAAGGACTTCAAAATCTATTTTTTCTTTTTCTTCTACATAAATTTTAACATCCCAACCTCTTTTTTTCATGAGTGTGCCTAAGATAAAGCTGCCAAGACGCGGTAGATGATAACGTGAAAAAATATGCATATTGGGGGCTTTTGGTTCGATGAATATTATTTTCATAAAAAGGCGTCGCAGGGTCGCGGCATCGCAGGGTCGCCGGACAATATTCCAGCGAACCTGAGAACCAGCGAACCAGTGAACCATTAATTGTTTCTTTTATTATTCTTTGTTTTCAAAGAAGAGATTTCTTTCTTCTTTTTCTTTAGCAAGTCTTCCCATCTATGTATGCCTTCTTTTAGTTGGGAAATTTTTAAAAAAAGCTTCTCAACTTCACTATGTAGGTTTTCTAGCTTATCGTTGGCCTCTGTTTTATTATATTTATTGTAATCGTTTTTTATATCGAGGAACTCTCTAAAATAATCTGATAGGGTTTTGATTTCTTCGAGTGTGTATCCAAATAGCTGTAGATCTTGAATGAGATTGCAAATGTACACATAACTTTTGGCGTAGAGACGAAAACCGCCTTCGC
>JAHJDR010000244.1 GCA_018812345.1 bacterium
ATAGAATATGTCGATAAAAAGTGATTGTTTAAACATATCCTTGATGCTTTGTAACTGGTTGTATTTATGACATTATTCGCTTTATAAGCCTGATAAACCCTCAAATTAATTAATATACTAGTAATAGCTATGTTAGCAGATATGAAAATAGCCTTATGCCACAATATGCCATTTGCTTAAAAGGCCAAAAAAGTTCAGGGATGGTTTCAACAAAAGGGTCATGAAGCCTGTTGTGTTAGAAGAGCGCAGCCCACAGCAGCCTTCAGGTTGCTGTGGCTTTATTATGGCCGCCCAGCGGGTGCTGGTGTTGGATGAATTCCGGTTACCTCTCCCGTAATACGCAAATCTATTTCATAAACTTTATCAGAAAGCTTGGGTGGGCCTTTGTCTTGTCTGCTAAGAGGCTCGCCAGGTCTTATTATTTTAGGAATATATTCTTGGTATTTTACAGTAATGGTTTTATCTACCTTACCTTCTTCACGTGGCGCAAAAACAAATTCAATCAGTGCTTTGCTATGTGATTTAACAACTCCTCCAGGGCACTGTATAATCACAATATCTTGTTGGCCAGTACATTGTGTTACAAGAATATCAGCATCTCTTTCGTTGTAAAGATATGCCACAGCTTTACTACTCGTTTCCATCGAAACAGACCCTAAAGCAATAAGACTTGGGGTCAGATTTACTTGAGAAGAAGACCCCTGGGCATAGGCATTATATCCAATCAAAAGCAGACAACTTATAAGTAATATTTTTATTATTCGCATTTGTGAATAGTAGAAAAAAATTGTTTTTTTGTCACGATGTCATGAGCTATAGCAATAAAGAGACAAAGCATTAAAATGACATATTGTCTTGTTTATGTCATGTAGGCTCAAATTGAAAAAAGTTGCAAACAGCAGAGCCACAAAAACCAGACATTTAGCCTAATAATATCAACAGCTTGCGGGCTGTCTGGCCAGCAGAGATTATAAAGCAACTTTTAACAAATTATCACGATAAATAAGTATGGGCCAGGGTACAACGTTAGGATATGAGTACCATGGTTAATGGCAGCTTCAAATTTTTCCTCTTCTTATTATTTTTTCTCGCACTAACAAACACCCTCTTTGTGAGCTGTGACTATGAAGACTCCACAGCCTTAACAACAGACACTGAAACAGAAATCGAAACACCTACCACTAATACTGATGATGAATTAGAACCAGAAACCAATACCGAAACAGAGCCAAGCATTGATGAAGAAACTACAAGCGCCGGAGGCGAAGGCGAAGGCGAAGGTGAAGGCGAAGGCGAAGGTGAAGGCGAAGGTGAAGGCGAAGGTGAAGGTGAAGGCGAAGGTGAAGGTGAAGGAATCCCTTTTGGCTTTTGGGGATTAAATGGCTACCACAGTTCATCAGGTTTGGCCGATGTGCAAACACGTTTTGGCACCACCGTTTTTCAAGTCGCCTCGGAAGCTCCCGGCTATACTGTAGGAACGCTCTTGCCACTTGTGAGAAGCGCAGGCATAACCGTCACACTCCGCATGACCTCTAACCCCGACTATTCAACAGACTTTAATATCGACACCTGGAAAACAAACCTCGACAACTGGGCTGCTTCCGGTGTTCAAGAATTTATCGATGATGGCACTCTCATTGGCCATATGTTATTAGACGATATTTATAACTTTGCAGGCAATTACCCCACTGCTGAAGAACTTGATGAAATGGCCCGTTATAGCAAAGAAGCTCTTCCTGGTCTCTTTACCTTTGTGCGTGAACGAGCCAGTAACGCACCAATACCCATTTCTGGAACCTATGAATATGTGGATGCCTTTGTAAACCAATTCACAACCGTTAATATTGATAATGGAGAAGTCACTGATTATGATGGAGACGGTGACATTGATGTTACTGACTATGCTCAAGAAAATGCTGCGGCTGCTGAGAACTTAGGTGTTGGGGTCATCATGGGTCTCAACATTTGTGATGGCGGCAATGGTGAAAGCGGACAAACCGGTTGGCGCGCTGCAACCCACAGAACCTTCTATGCTATGTCAGCCAACGAGATTTTAACCTATGGAACAGCTCTTCTAGAAACACCCAATGTACTGATGTTTCTTATGTGGGAATATGATGGCCAAGAAACCTGGTATAGCGATGGAGCAACAATAGGCAGTGACTATTTTGACCAAAACGACCTTCAAGAAGCCTTATACGAACTAAGCCAAATCGCTTCACTCTATAACTAACTTAAATATTTTCCTTGATACCAGGCCAGAGTATTTGGAACTCAATACTAAGCTCTGCACAGGTTGTGTTAAGTGTATAATAATTTGTCCAGAAAAAGATATTTCGCAATCTCTTCCAGCGGCATTTTCACCCCAGGTTATTCTTCTTTAGTTTCTTATAACCACTTTTTCTTTTTAAAGTAGCCCAGCATGCCGCCACCAATAAGAAACCAAATGCCCCATAAAACAAAATACGAGTATTTCCATTTCAGCTCAGGCATAAAATCAAAATTCATCCCATAAATCCCCGCAACAAAAGTCAGGGGGATAAAAATAGCTGCAAAAATTGTGAGCACCTTCATGACTTCGTTCATCCGATTGCTAATGTTTGAAAGGTAAAGATCCATAAGGCCTGTGAGCATTTCTTTAAAGGTGTCTATTGAGTCAGTGACCTGAATGGTGTGATCATAAAGATCTTTTATAAAGGGGATGGTTTCTTTTTTTATAATCGGTGATTCGGTGCGTATTAAGTTGTTAACCACCTCCCTTAAGGGCCACACAGCCTTTCTCAGAAGCATCATGTGTTTTTTGAGCTGGTGAATTTCATTCAGTATTTGAGAGGAAGGATTGGCAACAACCTCATTTTCAACGGCCTCAATTTTCTCAGAAATGCTTTCCAAGACGACATAATAGTTGTCAATCACAGCATCAATTAAGGCATACGCCAGATAGTCACAGGATAATTTTCTAATCCTTCCTTTTGATTTTCTGAGTCTTTCTCTAACTGATTCGAAAACGTCTCCCGGTTTTTCTTGAAAGGTAATTAAGTAGTTTTTACTTAAAATAAAACTAACTTGCTCCCAATGAATGTCATTTGTAACATTATCAAAAGAAATCATTTTAAGAACAATAAAAAGATAGGCATCAAGATCTTCCATCTTTGGTCTTTGGTGTACGTTCAAAAGATCTTCCATAACCAAGGGATGAATATCAAAATGACTGAGAATCTTTTCCATGATTAACATGTCATGAAGACCATCTACGTTTAACCAATTGATTTTTTTACTGCCCTTAGTCTGATAAGCTTCATCAACCTTTTGTAAGATTCTTTCCTGATAAGTCTCGCTATCGTAATCGATGAAGCTGAGCCTTGTTTCCTCAGCATGTCTTTTACCTATGTGTACCAGTTCTCCTGGTATATGATTTGCTTTTTGTTTATTATGTTTTGGAAACAGCTTCACAAAACCTCCTTTGGCCTTTTTGCCCAATAAATACTATTTCTATTGTTGCCAGCAAGCTTTGTAAACCATAAAGACAATAGAACCTAGTCTTTCTGAATATAAATCACTGTTTTTATTCCGTTTGAATCGACAAGAGAGGTTTTTTGCACTTTCACGCTATTCTAATAGGCTGATATATATAGGTTTTCATAATATAATTTTATTAATTTGCACATTTTGATCTTAATGACTAGGTGGGGTGCTCATTTAATTACCCGCTATGGTTTTTACCACAGCGGTCAAAGGAGTAAATAATGGAAACTGGTACAGTAAAATTTTTCAATGAAGAAAAAGGTTTTGGATTCATCGCACCTGACAATGGTGGTAGCGATCTTTTCGTTCACGCTTCAGGCATCGAAGACGGTCCTATTACTGATGGCGACAAAGTAGAA
This sequence comes from bacterium, assembly GCA_018812345.1. Taxonomy (GTDB): domain Bacteria; phylum UBA10199; class UBA10199; order UBA10199; family JADGCS01; genus JAHJDR01. The sequence goes on from JAHJDR010000244.1 coordinate 3,885, forward strand.
TTTGAAGTAGGCGAAGGCAAAAAAGGTCCTTGTGCTGAAAAAGTTCGTCGTAAATAAGTTAACCGACAATTAATTAGTTCATTTCATCTTAACGTTCTGTTTTATTTTATTAAGGATCCTTTTCTTGCCTTGCTTGAGAAGGGTCCTCTAGAACTTCTCCTGTTATTGTTATTATCGTTTCAGGAGTTACTACGTCATTAGATCTAATCGTAACTATCTTTTTCATTTGTCTCTATTAGCTTGTAATACTTTGCCAAGCGTACGGTAACTTCTGAATCTTATTAATCTGATTTAAAACAAAAATTACTGCCTTGCTGCACATCTATAATAAATGTAATCTGCTGTTTAAATCTGAACTCGCATAAGTTTCATCTGTGCTGACATCGCTAGAAATATCCGCTTCTAAGCTCACGTCTTCATAGCCATCATCAGTGTCATCAGCCAAAGCGGTAAAAGAAAAAAGAAGGCATAATAAAACGACCAGGAAACGCTTCATGACCAACCCCTTATCATGGCTAGATTGATCTTTCCAGTCTTTCATTTGCTCCGATTGCCTCGCCATCCATAAGATTTGAAAACGAATAGCAGAAGAACAACTGCTACGTAAAAAAAACTTAGCACAAAACACGTTGCTAATATATTTTTTAAAAATTGAGATAAAAGCACGACCGTCACAATAAATAAAATAACAAAAATAACTTTTAATAAATCCGCTGTCGTGTGGTGCAGCTTAAAAGACAATAAAGACACAATACAAATAGTAAGCCCAATAAAAACTCCTGTGCTACAAAGGGTATAATAAATAATGGGTGCTATGCTTTCAGGAAGTAAGTTTGGTGCCACCAAATACACACCAAGAATATTCACCCCCAATAACCCCAGGCAAAAACCAAAAATATACAATATTATCTTCCCCATAATATCCCCTTATATTGCGTATATTGCGACATAACTATAAGCCAAAATCGGAAGTATCAAGAAGTTATCAAAATATAGTATACGGGCAAAAAACAGGGTAATAGATATAATTTCATGCAGTTATCGTGTTGGGACCACAAAAAGTGACGGTACCTTTTGTGCACGGAACCGGAACGGCACCTTTTGAATGGCGCCTTGGGGCACTTTTGTGTTGCAATGACACATAATTTTATGTGAGGGATAGTATTAAGGGGGGTCAAGGGGTTATCTAATTAAATAGATGTGTCAGCTTCAAATAGTGGTGCCAAATAATTATTTGAACTGAAAATATCATCGCATAAATATTTGGAGTCATTATGACGGTATTGCACCCTGGTATGCAGCTTGGTATGTCATTAAATCCTACCTTACTCACCGGAACAACAACCGCATCAGGAATTTCTGTTGCTAGAGCCCTTCCTGATATGTATCTTAGAAATGGTGACCCTGATGCCTTAAGAAAACTAGGCTTGCCACCAACAGCGGCAGCACAATATCGAAGCAAAAATAATATTGTTTTTGACCGCTGGTTTAGAGAACATCCTGGAGCACAAGCACAGGCCTACCTCCCTAGAAGGGTTTTTGCTGAACGTTTTATCCGAGACCTCCTTGGTATGAGAGCCTCTTCAGCACAGTTTGATCATACACAAGTTAATGGCGTTGATCGCGTACTGCTTGACAACCAAGGTCGTGCAGATCCAAGAAAATCTCAGCTAATATGGCAAGAAGGTCAAGAAAGACCTTCTCAACCTCTTTACAATAAGTTGCTCAACAACACAGGCCTGGCCATTCATGAAGCAAATGCCCTGATTGATAAAGTCACAACAACACTGAAAACACTTTACCCCGATACGGTGATTCCTATTCAAATTCTTCAAGGCGCTCTAGTCATGGTCCTCAATCATGACCCAGAACCAAGAGATATGCTCGGTTGGCCCAATGCCGCTGCTGTTGATGTGCCCAATGCGCTCGGCATGATGCTTTTTGGTATGTTAAGAGCTCCTGGTGAACACGCGCTTTTCTATAATCCCGCTGAAGCATTTACTGTGCTCTGGCATGAGCTTGGCCATCTGTTAAATAATATGCTCCACGGTCCCTCGCCTTATACATCGCTGTCTGGCGCTATTAATGAAGCCTTTGCTGATCTCTTCTCACTCTTCGTTCAACAAAAACTCCAAAACGGCAACCAACCACTCCCTGTGCCAACAGCAGAGGGCGCTTGGAAAAAATGGGGTGTTGGCTTAGACTTTCTAAAACCTTATATTCAAGAAGGTTCAGACACACGTCGAGATGCCATGATTCGTCACTTTGTGGATTCTGCCTACGAAGGCCATCCGCTCATGGGTGATGATGGCGCACTTCACTTATGGCCTGGCATGAACGTATCAGAAATTGAACAAGCCTCTGCAGATTTTCAAGAAACCTTGAACATGGATGAAGGTGGCGTGCATATTTTAGCTGCCCCCATCAACCATGCCCATTACCACATGATCATGAAACAAGATCGTATGGTTGAGCCTGTTCTTCTTATTTTCAGTGTCGCCAGAGCCATAGCAAAAACAGCTGGTATTTATAATATGGACTTGCATTCTTTGGCCTGGTTAGAAATTCACGCTGCCAAAGCCTTGTTTGGTGATGAAACAGCCAGCATGGTAAGATCTGTTTGGGAAGACACCATGAAAGTAAATGGTGAGAAACTCAACCAAGATCTACCAGAAGCCCGCCTTCTTGGCTAAAGCGTTCTTGACAACATTCCTATCTTTCGTCATCATTTTTTGAATGAACTCTTTTATTCAG
>JAHJDR010000245.1 GCA_018812345.1 bacterium
AAGAAACAAAAAAATAGTTCAAAAAAAGATTCTTTAATCTCGTTTAATATTGTTTCATAAATCCTTAAGGTGGGTTTTATATGACTTTTCATTTTTCCAGAAATCACTGTCTCAATTTAGAAGATTCCTTACGGTGTGAGTGGTTAGAAACAAATAGTCTTGGTGGTTATGCTTCCAGTACTATATTGGGCTGTCATACACGAAAATACCATGGACTACTTATAGCCCCCCTTAAGGATTTTAACGCCAAATTTAATTTGTTATCTAACATTGGATTGGCCATCCATGTTGCAGGTAAAGTTTTTCATTTATCAACAAATAAATTTCCAGAAGTTTTTGATCCTACAGGTCATAAATACATTGATTCTTTTGATTGTGATACACACCCCATAACGACATACAAAATAGGGGATATCACCTTTATCAAAGAGCTCATCATGCCACAGTATGAGAATACGGTTATTTTAAAATATAAATTACAGACATCATCAGCCCCTATTAAAATACATTTACATCCTCGCCTGACGTACAGACAAATTCATGAATTAACGCATGATAATATTTATATGCGTGTAAAAACATATACCATGCAAGCCAACACATATAAAATACAGCCTTATGACAGCATGCCTCCTCTGTATTTTGACACCTCTCATGACGTCTTTTTTCACCCAGGCCCTTATTGGATTCATAATTTTGAATACCTCAAAGAAAGAAGTCGTGGATTTAATTATCATGAAGATTTGTTCACGCCAGGTGTTTTTGAATATGAAATGAAAGCTGGTGATGTGCTCTATTTTAGAGCTTCTCTTGATCAACCAACAAGTAGTGGCAAGTCATTGTTTGATGAGGAGCATAAGAGGCGGTTGAAAGAAAAAAAACAATACGCAAAAGATTCCATTCCCTTGAGAACTCTAAAACAACACGCAGGACAGTTTATTATAAACAATGTACGTGGTGAAACATCTATTGTGGCTGGGTATCATTGGTTTGATGAATGGGGTCGTGATGCTATGATCGCCTTACCAGGGCTCACATTATATTGCGGTAAAGACGATGAAGCGCTGGCTGTTTTAAAAACATATGCCAAACATGAAAAGAATGGTCTTATTCCAAATTATTTAGCAACGTCTGGTAACGAGCATGCCTATAATTCAATTGATGCTTCTTTATGGTTTTTTTGGGCCATACAGCAATATTGTGCCAAAACAAAAAAAACAAACTTGGTGAAAAAAGATCTTTTTCCAGCAATGGAAAATATTATAACAGCTTTTTGTCAAAACGTCGTAAGGCATGTTCATTTGAATGATCAGGGTTTGCTTTGGGTTGGTAATGAACACACACAACTAACATGGATGGATGCTCAGGTTTATGGTCAGCCTGTGACACCGCGTAATGGTTATGCTGTAGAGTTAAATGCCTTATGGTATAATGCTTTGAGTTTTTATTGTGATTTTTGTGATCAAAATAAAATCAAATATGACAGCCATTTGCGAGAAATTCTTATTCGTTTGCGTGAGAGTTTTATCAGTACTTTTTGGCGAGAAGATCTGGGATACCTTGTCGACGTTGTGAATGATAACGGACAAGATCAATCTATTAGGCCAAACCAAATAATGGCAGTTTCTTTGCCCTATAGCATGCTTAATCGAGAGCAACAGGAAAAGGTTGCCAGTTGTGTAGAAACTCACTTGCTAACGCCTTATGGCTTGCGTACATTATCGCCACAAAACTTGCGTTATCAGCCAGAATATTCTGGTGCTCCCGCCAAGCGTGATGCGGCTTATCATCAGGGAACAGTGTGGCCATGGTTGTTAGGACATTTTACGGAAGCCACGCTTAAATGCGCAGACAATCCAAAGGAAAAGGCTGGCAAAATGCAAAAGAAACTTTCACCATTATGGCATAGCCATTTACGTATTGGGTGCTTAGGTGGTATTTCAGAGATTTTTAATGCTGATCCGCCGCATACGTATAAAGGAGCGATTCAACAAGCGTGGAGTGTTGCTGAAGTGATTCGTGCCCTAACACTTTTAGAGAAAGTTTAAGTTATGAAAGTCTTAATGTTTGGGTGGGAGTTTCCTCCCATAATTAGTGGTGGTTTAGGGACTGTGTGTAAAGCACTCACACAGCATTTGGCACAAATCGGTGTTAACGTATGTTTTGTTATGCCGCGAGTTCTGGGTGAAAAACCACAAATGAGTAATTTTGAACTTATGGGTGCTAATGAAATTACTTTTCATGAAACAGTACAAAAAATTTATCAGAATTTATCCAGTGAAACATTACAATTTTTAGAAGTTGATGCGTTTTTACATCCCTACTTGAACCAAACAACTTATCAGGAAAAAATTAGTGAGTTTATGCGGAAGCGTTTTCATATGGGGAAAAAGCTGGAGGTCGTTGGGGCAGAGCAGTTAAATTTTCAAGGAGGGTATGGACGCGATTTACTTTCAGAAGTATCACGTTATGCTCTTGTGGGAAATTTGATGGGGCTGCGTCAGGATTTTGATGTGATCCATGCCCATGATTGGATTTGTTTTCCCGCTGCCGTTGAAGCAAAAAAAGCCAGCGGCAAACCCCTTATTTGTCATGTTCATGCAACTGAATTTGATCGTACAGGAGGTCATCCTAACCAAGAGGTTTATAATATTGAACGTTATGGTGTGGAAAATGCTGATCTTGTATTTGCTGTGAGTCAGCGAACAAAAGATACTATTGCCTTTCATTATGGCATTGACCCGCAAAAAATTCGCGTGGTGTACAATGCTGTTAGCAAAGAAAAACAAGTAGAACGTGTGGATATTAAGAAACACTTGAAGGAAAAAATTGTATTGTTCTTAGGGCGTGTGACAATACAGAAGGGGCCAGATTATTTTGTTGAAGCAGCACATAAGGTTTTGCAAAAAGTAAAGAATGTCAGGTTTGTTATGGCGGGTTCTGGTGACATGTTACCGCGTCTCATTGAGCGAATTGCCTATTATCGCATGCAAAAAAACTTTCACTTTACTGGTTTTTTAAGAGGTAAAGAAGTGGAAGAAATGTTTGCCATGAGCGATTTGTACGTTATGCCGTCTGTATCTGAACCCTTTGGTGTGACACCTTTTGAAGCCATGTTGTATCATGTGCCTGTCATTATTTCAAAACAGTCTGGTATTGCTGAAATACTACAAAGTGGTATTAAACTAGATTTTTGGGATGTCGACAAATTGGCAGATTATATTGTTAGTATTTTAACAGATGATGACTTAGCGCGAAAACTTATTGAGGAGGGTGCTCAGGAATTAGATCATGTTAGTTGGGACACAGCTGCTCATAAAGTAAAAGGCTATTATCATGAGGTTATACAATCATGATTAGTGTGTGTTTTTATTTTCAAGTCCATCAGCCTTTTCGACTGCGAAAAGACTATAATTTTTTTCAGATTGGTCGTAATCATTTTTATGATGATGAAGAGACTAATAGTGCGATTGTGCGTAAAGTAGCTGAAAAGTGCTATTTGCCGACCAATCAGTTGATGTTAGAGTTAATTAACAAACACCAAGGAAAATTTCGCATTAGTTATTCGATCAGCGGTGTTGCGTTGGAACAGTTTGAAATGTATGGCCCAGATGTCTTAGAATCTTTTCAAAAACTTGTCGATACAGGTTGTGTCGAACTTATCAATGAAACATATTATCATTCATTGGCTTTTCTATTTTCTAAGCAGGAGTTTTGTGCTCAGGTTGAAGCACACAAACAAAAACTTAAAGCCTTATTTAAGGGGTATGAACCCAAAACATTTCGTAATACTGAGTTGATCTATAACAATGATTTGGCACGCGTTGTTGAAGAAATGGGTTATGATGTGATTTTAACAGAAGGCGCCAACCAAATATTAGGGTGGCGCTCTCCTAACTATTTGTATCAACCAGAACCCTGTTACCGAACAAAATTATTATTGAAAAATTATAAATTGTCTGATGATGTGGCTTTTCGCTTTTCCGATCGCAATTGGTCAGAACATCCATTGGATGTTAAGCGTTATGCCCATTGGATTCACCAAGTGGCGGGCAATGGCGAAGTGGTGAATTTATTTATGGATTACGAAACCTTTGGAGAGCATCAATGGGCTGATACCGGTATTTTTGAATTCATGCGCCATTTACCAGATGCCGTTTTAGAACATCCAGAGTTTTGTTTTAAAACACCTTATGAGGTTGCAAACGCTCATCAGCCCATGGCAAAAATTGATGTGCCTTATTTCATCTCTTGGGCAGATTTAGAGCGTGATACAACAGCTTGGTTAGGAAATGATTTGCAAGATTCGTCAGCAGAATATGTATATTCACTGGAACAGGCAGTCTTAGATAGTGGCGATATTGATCTTATTCACAGGTGGCGTAAACTGCAAACTTCTGATCATTTTTACTATATGTGCACTAAGTGGTTTAGTGATGGTGACGTGCACAAGTATTTTAATCCTTATGAAACACCGTATGATGCTTATATTACATATAGTAATGCCTTGAATGATCTCAACGAACAATTGAAATCACGAGGATTGCTAGAATAATACTTATGTAGGACTCATTTATTATGATGAAAAGAAAAATTAATACCTTTACAGTGCTACCCGATACACCAGAGAAATTAAATAATTTACAAGAATTAGCGTATAATCTCTATTTTTCCTGGAATCATGAAGCTCTGGAACTTTTTCAGAAACTAGATCCCGAAACCTGGAAAATGGCAAAAGATAACCCTGTGCGTATGCTCTGCCTTGTGCCTCAAGAAAAACTGGAAGAAGCAGCAAAGAACCAAGAATATCAGGATGAACTAGCGGCTACTTATGATCGATTTAAAAAATACATGGAAGCCACAACCTGGTTTGATCGAGAGTTTGGTGAGCGTGTTGAATCAACGATTGCTTACTTTTCCGCTGAGTATGGCATTCACGAATGTTTGCCGATCTATTCAGGAGGGCTGGGAGCGCTTTCAGGTGATCACATAAAATCAGCCAGTGATTTGGGCGTGCCTCTTGTTGCCGTTGGTTTATTATATTCTCAGGGCTATTTCAGACAACATTTAAATGCCGCCGGTATGCAACAAGAAACATATCCACTTACAGATTGGCATAGTAAACCAGTGAAGCTAGTTAAAGGTGAGGAAGATAAGCCTCTTTTAGGCCAAGTTGCTATGAAAGGTGAAACTATTTATTTTCACATATGGCGTGTTAATGTGGGCCGTGTTGCCCTCTATTTATTAGACACCAATATCCAAGAGAATAAAAAGGAACATAGGCTCATTACAAAGACGCTATACGATCCTGATCGTGAAATTCGTCTCCAACAGGAAATACTGTTAGGAATTGGCGGTTATCGTGCTTTAAA
>JAHJDR010000246.1 GCA_018812345.1 bacterium
CCAAAGCCCGATGTGATCCAGCCTTCTGTGGGCAAAGTGCTTGGTGTGGCATTTACATAATTAATTTTATCACGATTGAGAGAATAGATTTCTTCTAATTTTTTATTAATACTTTGTACTTCATCATTAAAACGACTCAGTTTACGATCAAATTTATTGATTGTAAGGGCCCCATTATCAGCAACCCAGCTATCAATAAGATCCTGCGTTGCCACGGCACTGACTTCATCATCAAAATCATCAGGCAAAGTAAAATCTAAGTCACCAATGGGACCTGTTCCAAAACGCAATGTTTGTGGATCAATATCCATAATTTCCCCTAAATGACCAATGCTGTCATCAAGAGTGAGTAGTTTCTTTTCAAGCTTTGCTAAACGATTGATTAATGTTTGCCTGTTCTCAACAAGCTTCTGATTTTCATAATTTGATTTCTTCAGCGTAATTAATTTGTTCTGATAGTGAATGGTTGATAACACCGCTACAAAAATGAGCGGTATGGATAGTATAAAAGTAAACAAAAGAACCTTTAAGGTGAATCCTGAAATCTTAAAGGTTTTTGTTCGATTTTTGTCTTTAGGAACAAATATGATATGATAATCTTTAAACATGCACTATTATAATCGCTACACACACCCAAAAGTTGCTAATAACTTTAACTGTTCGTTATTATTACACTTTCACAAGCTGCATACGACAACTGTGATGTTGTCATCACCACCATTATTATTGGCTTCTTTGATAAGTTTCCGACAGGCTGTTTGAACATTGTTAGTTAAAACTATTTCGTTTATTTCTTCATCATCTAACATATTGGTCAATCCATCTGAACAAAGTAGAATTTTATCGTTTTCTTTTATGTCTACTTTCTTCAAATCAATTTCTACTTCTTCCTGATAACCTACTGAGCGCGTAATGATGTTTTTTAATTTATGTTTTTTGGCATCAGTCTCTGAGATAAGTCCTGCTTGCATTTGCTCAGAAACAAGTGAGTGATCTTGAGTGAGTTGTTCAAGCTTTTCTCCTTCGCGTGCAAGATAAACCCGCGAATCTCCAACATTAGCAACATAAGCTGTCTTTTCATCAATGAGTACTGATGTAATGGTCGTTCCCATTCCTTTAAGGTCGGGGTCATATAAAGCTTGATCAAATATTTTTTGACCCGCAACTTCAATGGCATATTTTAGTCGATCACCAAACTCAGTTTCCTCTGAATTGACACCAGAAATAACAGTCGCCTCTGGGTCTGTATTCATAGAAGATAAAACTTCTTCAATGGTTGCAACCGCTAAACGAGAAGCATATTCGCCGCCCGAATGCCCCCCCATACCATCGGCAACAACATAAAGATTTAAGTCGTCACTAACTAAAAAGCTGTCTTCATTTCGTGTTCTTTTTTTACCTACGTCTGATAATCCAAATGCTTCAATTTTCATATTAATTACTCTTATAAACAGTTTGTTATTCTGCCGTCAATGACTAATTCTCGGAATTAATCAAAAAAAACAAGCGATTAAATTAATAAGTCCCACTAATTTTCAGTGGGTCTATCAATAAACTCACACCACCATAGGGAGCAAAAAAATTAAGATCAGATCCCACAATCTGAACATTTTTCATTATTTCGTGGATATTTCCCGTCATTACCATTTGTCGTATGGCTTGCTTTTTTTGCCCATTTTGAACCACATGGCCTTGTATCCCAACTGATAATTCACCCGTTATTTGATTTGTTGTGTGCATACCAATAACATTGGAAACAATAATGCCAGAATTCATTGCCTCAATAAGGTCATCTAAACTATTGTCACAGGGTTTGATAAAGAGATCTGTATTATGAATCTCTGGTTTTGCACTCAAAGATTCGCGATGGGCATTTCCAGTTGATTTTTCTCCCAATTTATTGGCCCAATAAAAATCATATAAAAGACCTGTCACGACTCCCTTATGAACAAGTACTGTTTCTTGTGTGGGCATGCCCTCATCATCAAATTTTCTACCACATCGTCCCTGCTCATAATGCCCATTATCAATAATAGTTACTTTATCTGAATAGATCTTTTTACCCATTTTATCGGTTAAACAAGATTTATGAGTCGCAATTTGATTGGCCCAAAAACTAGGCGATAAATTTTTTATGAGCTGTGCCACAACATTATTTCTGAGGATAACAGGTCCTTCATAGCTCTTTATGGGCCCTCCTCCTAAGTAACCAATAGCATCAAGAGCTACTAATTGAGCGAGTTTTGAATAATCTATCTGATCCATAAACATTTTAGCTTGTGTTAAATAGGCAATTTCTTTTTTGTCATTATTTTGCGCTAATACAGCGGCACTCAAAGAAAACAAGGTTCTTTCTTGAACCTCGTCATAGCCATTAGAATTAACTATTTGAATTGTTTGTTTTTCATCTTCAAAAATAGCCTGGCTCACCTCTTTTATTTTGGGATCAAAGGCTAGTATTTTAGCCTGCATGTTTGTCAGAATTTCTATTTTCTCTTGCAGCGTTGTTTCAGAAAAACAAGGATCTGCAAAACAATTTTCAGATGACATCTCTTGCTTTTCAATAAAACTGTGAAAAGAATCTTGCTCCGTATAAGACCTTGCCTTTACAGCTTGCTGGATCACCCTATCAATGTCTTCATCTGAAAAAGCCACACCAAATGAAAACCCCATTTTTTGTTTGTTAATAATTCTTAAGGCAAAACCACAGGCTTCTTTTAACTCAAGCAAATCTTTTATATGAGATTTAAATGCGACATTAGTCCCATTCTTCTGCAACAAATAGACTTCAAATTCCTTAATATTATTCCTCTGTAAACGGTCTTTTATTTTAGTGGCTAATGTTTCCAACGAATTTTTCATGCTCTTTATTTATTATAAGCTACTAAAAATACAAGCAATTTTATTGTTATCTCTGTTTTGAAAAACAAGAGACATCAAAAACCGAAATAAATTGACCGCCCTCTTAATTTCTGGTCTTAGGCAAAACACAGGTTCCGAATAGTTCGGAATAAAAGGGAAGCTGGTGAAAATCCAGCACGGTCCCGCCGCTGTAAGTGGGGATTGACTCTACAAAAGCCACTGCTTGTTGTTATAAATAAGTGGGAAGGCGTATTGTCAAAATGATCCACAAGTCAGAAGACCTACCTGTGAATAAAATACGAAATACGAAACTCGAAATACGAATAAGAGTTTCTAATTCATATTTTTACCGTACGGAGGATACAATGAAGAAATATATTTCTATACTTATATGCCTTGGGCTCATTTCTTGTGGCCAAATCAATTACACAACAGCACAAAACGATAACGCGGATGAAGTCGACCCTTCTATTAATCTTAGTGAGAATGCTATTAATGAGATTTTTGTCTTTGCAACAGATTATGCTTCAAGCGGTCAAGTATATCGAGCTTTCTACACTGATGGAGAAACAACTCTTGAGAACTCTGGTCTCACACTTTTAGGAACAGAGGCCAAAATCAAACGCTATAATGATCTTCTTTATATATTACACGCAGGAGCTGGTTTTAATTCTATCAGCACCGACAATCTACAAATAGTAAATCCCTATTATGCTAACACCCCTTTTAAAACAGTCTCACAATTTTCAACAGGCAATGGCACTAACCCGCAGGATGTTATTATTGAAGATGACAAGGCCTTCATGTCTTTATTTAATCCTGCAAATGATCCTAATAACGTGGCTGAGAATGGATACCCTGCCGATGTCATTGAAATGAGCACAACCACAGGAATCATCACACATCGTTATTCATTCCATGATTTCCTTGAAGATGATGGTGATCGCAACGCACATGCGGCCAATATGATAGAGGTGAATGACATTCTTTATGTTTGTTTACAAGATTTAGAGTCCAATACTTTTGCCCCAACAGCTCCAGGTAAAATCGGTATGATTGATGTGACTAATCATAGTATTTTGGGTGTCATTACATTGGAAAGTCGCAACCCCTATGGACTCACAGCGAATTCTGAAGGCACAAAAATATATATTACAGCAACACATGATTATACTTATTCAGGCACGTATGGCGGGCTTGAGGTCGTTGATATCGCCACAAAAACAACAGATCTTTTTATTCCTGATGATTTATTAGAAGGCTATGTAGAACGCATTAGTATGGGAAATGATCACGCTTTTATCATCGTATCGCAATACGATTTAGAAACATTTTCTTTTCAATCAAAAATCATGCGTTTTCCAGCTGATCTAGAAGATATTAACGATATCTCAGAATTTAAAAGTTATGGCACAGATATCCGGGCCTTCATGTATCAAGATGATTCTCTATGGGTTAGTTACCGCGTTATTAGCACAACAGAAGGCGACAGTAATGCAAATATAAAATTATTTGATGTCACAACAGGCGAACAATTAGGTGAGACACTCTATCCTGTTGTGGCGGGAGTGTCTATTGCTGGGAATGATTAACATCAATAATCAATATCCAATATTCAACATTCAATATCCATGTGAAGAATAACTTGGATATTGGTTATTGATTATTGATTATTGGATATTGAAATATTTATGAAAAATACAAGAATCTATTTTATTATTCTGTTTCTTTTCTTTTCAACAGCCTGCTCATCCTCCACTACGTCTCTCTCCCCATCATCCCCCAGTCTCTCAGATACCGAGACAATTGTTGCTATTGATAACTTAGACATCACCGGAGATACTGATATCACACTCTATCCTATGCAAAGAAAACAACTCTTTCTCAATGTGCAGCTCGATAACGACAAAGTGTATCATGGTATTTCTCAGAAATTTGATTCTATCCATAATCACCTTGATGAAACAGTTGTTTGGTATTCGAATGATTCATTAGTCACAGGGACCACAGCATCAGGCCTGCTCATTGGTCGTAAAATCGGAACCACAACAATCTTGGCCACATTGGGAAATAAGACTGCGATGATAACTGTTAGTGTCATAGAAAAACCAGCTCTCAACTCTGACCCGGCAGATTTTTCAGATACATCGGACGAACCTGAAACAAACACGTCTGACGAATCTGAATCAGACACGTCTGACCTGTCCGACGAGTCTGAGGAAGAAGATGATGACACGATAACCGATAACCCAGAACCGAACACCGAAATAATTCCCGAGGAACCAAACAACCCAGATGATTCATTTTTGAGTAGCAACGATAACATCACTTTAAATTTGGGATCAAATTCTGGTTTTGGTTATGCTAATTATCCCAACGTTATCTTTGGTGCTCCTGGAGGTACCATGGATGTTTTGTCACTTGGCTATGATGGAAACATCACAATTGAGCTCAATGATTTTATCATTGTTAATGGAGAAGGCATTGATTTCACTATTTTTGAAAATCCCTTCACAGGCTGGGAAGAATGTGCTGAAGTGGCTGTAAGTGAAGATGGGATCACCTTTTTTACCTTTGTGTGCGATCAAATGGATGATGATAGTAATGGTATTTATGACGGCTGTGCTGGAAAATCCCCTGTCAGTACAGGCTTGTCAGACAATGAATATCTCAATCCAGCCATTTCTGGTGGTGATCAATTTGATCTTGATGATCTTGATACGCCCATAGAAACTGTTAAATATATCATGATAACAGACATTGGTCTTTGTGGCGCAACAGGCAGTGTTCCTTCAGCGACTTCAGCTGGTTTTGATTTTGATGCCATGGCAATTGTTCATGGCGTAAATGGATAGCAAAGATATTATTTTATGTGTGTACCTCTTGATCCATAAGTAGCAACGCGTTATGCTTCAAGAGCATGAAAGCATTAAAACAGTTTTTATTCTTTTCTATTTGTCTCTTAATTTCTAATCTGTGTCTGGCAAAAACACCTGACTTGCCTGAACTCACACCTGAAAACTTTAATCAAGAATACACGCGTGTTGCGACCTCACTCCTAAGCATTGAAGAAACCTTTTCTAGACGCCTGATAAAACAATTTAAACACGCCAAAGGAAACCATCACTTCAAACTTACGAAAAAACAAACCATTGCGAAAAATGATTATCAAAAATTAACAACACAACTAAACGACATCAAACCCATTAATGACCTCAAAGAAGATCTACTAGCACTCTACACTAAACATTTCACACTTTCTAAAACAGAACATGAAGCATTAACACAAGAAGCCACAATGCTAGCATTAGGCATCTTTAATGAAACAAAACGTTTAGAAGATAAGTATGGAACCTTTATTTTGCCTGTTATTCATAATATGCTCATTGATATACGCTTGAAAAAACGTGGTGCTTGTAAACATTGGGCTGAAGACCTGTTAGAATTTCTCAAACCAATACAACGTAAATTCTTTGATGTCACCTGGGGTGAAGCCTATCCAGGACTTATTTTAGAACACAACACTGCTGTACTCATCCCTAAAGGCAGACCTTTTGAAGATGGTCTCTACATTGATCCATGGCGTACAAGTGGTCGATTATATTGGCAAAGAGTCCCAGAGGACCATCACTATCCCTGGAAACAATGGCCAAAATATGGTCGCTTTTAGGATCACTTGCCAAATTCATCTGAGTATTTTATAAAAATAGAACTATGAAAACCATAAAAGTAAAATCATACTTTATCCAAGTTCTCCTTATCGCCATTGCCAGCATGGTTGTGACATTAGGAGTTATTTTTTCTGCTAAATCACTTGTCTTCACAACAGCTAACTGGGGCTACCTCAGTCATGGCGAACTCAAGGAAGCATTAGTTTTGGGCATTGTTCCGGTTCTCAATCTAAGTCTTTTTCTAGGATTTGTTTTTACATACTTAAATTTTGAATTTTATGGTTTAAAAGTAAGTTTTTATAATACACTTTCTGTATGCCTTGTTGTTTTACTAAGCTCTGTTCTTTTAAAACTATTTATAGAATACGGTCTTAACGTCGCTGAAAGTGAGATGGATCAAATTATTGCTACATTTCTTACTGTAAAGGATGAAATAATTATTATCACAATTTTGGCAATAGCTATTGGTTATACTTTGTCATTACTCATAGCCTCTGTTTTAAAGAAAATTACGCGTAACTATTTTATGTTTTTCCGCTATCCCATAGCAGCTATTATTGGCTTTGCTTTTGTGGCCACCCTGCTCACTTACATTCACAATAAAAATGTAATGGATTACTCTCTCTTTTCTGTTCAAGCTGCCACACCAGCAGCCCAATTCTTAATTCTCATTGTGGGATCACTTGTTCCCCTCTATGCTTTGCGCATTATTTTAAGTTTCTTTCGTGGTCGACCAGAAAAGCCTCTTACCAAAAGCACTGATGAAGCCTCTTCTGAAACAGATAATGATGATGAAAATCTCTTTAAGGCTGCCACACCTGATGATTTATTACCACCCCCTCAAGAAAACCAAGAAAAAGAAATGCCTGCTCCTGAAGAAAAACTGGAAATTACTGTTTCCCAAAAAATTGACGTGGCTGATATTGAAAAGGTTGCAAATGATTAAGATTACACCCAAGGCCTTCTTTTTTGATTTTGATGGTGTGATTTGTGATACAGAAAAGCTGCACATGTCAGCTATTCAAAAGGTTTTGAGCGAAGAAAGTATTTTTTTTGATGAAAACTATTTTTTTTCTAACCTCTACGGACAGGATGATAAAAGCGTATTCAAACAACTCTTTCATTGTCATAAACAGAAACTAACAGCACAACGCTTAGAAAATATTTTGACACGTAAGAACAGCCTGTATCAAAAACTTATAGAAACACCTCATCTATTCTATCCCGGAGTTCAAAATCTCATTAACCGACTCACAACAAATAACATTCCCCTTGCCATCGTATCCTGTGCTCGTTCCATTGAAATTCGAAATTGTCTTAAAAAAGAAGATCTCTTAACAAACTTCAAGTTTATTGTTGGTTCAGATAATGTCACAACCTGCAAACCACACCCCGAAGGATACCAAAAGGCATATACTCTCATGACAAAACACGTATTAGGGTTGCCATTAGAAGATTGCTGGGTTCTAGAAGATTCCCCAACAGGTGTGAAAGCAGCCAAAGCTGCGGGTCTGAATACCATTGCCATTACGAATACAACCACGGCAGAAAATCTACACGCTGCTGATCATATTGTTATGAATTATTCAGATATTGCCTTAAGCCTTAAGCCCTGAACCTTGCGCCTCTGCTTTGTTATATTTAATGACTAATTCATCCTTCTTCACATCAATAGTAGCCGCGCCACCTTTTTCAAGTTTGCCAAAAAGAATTTCTTCAGACAGGGGTTTTTTGATTTCATTATGAATGAGTCTGGCAAGAGGTCTTGCACCCATTTTCTCATCATAACCATGCTCGGCTAACCATTTTTTTGCTTTGTTTGTCACAGTGTACATAACCTTTTTATCAGCTAACTGGACTTTAATTTGTGCTAAGAATTTATCGACAATATTTAACACTACTTTCATGGGCAAGGCTTTAAAATAAATAATATTATTGAGACGATTACGAAATTCAGGACTAAAAATGCGTTCGAGCTCTTTTTTGCCATCAGTTTCTGAGCTCTGCTTAATAATACCAATACTTTGTTTTTGCATATCGCGAGCACCGGCATTGGTTGTCATGATGATAATGACATTTTTAAAATCTGTTTTGCGGCCATTGTTGTCGGTTAAGGTACCATAATCCATAATTTGGAGTAGAATGTTAAATAAATCGGGATGAGCTTTTTCAATTTCATCAAGTAAAAGAACAGCATGTGGTGTTTTATGTATTTGATCAGTTAACAGACCACCCTGATCAAATCCCACATAGCCTGGAGGCGCTCCAATTAAGCGAGATATGGTGTGCTTTTCTTGGTATTCACTCATATCAAATCGCACAAATTCAATATTCATGATCCGCGCTAACTCTTTAGTCATCTCTGTTTTACCCACTCCTGTAGGACCGGCAAAAATAAAACTACCAATTGGTTTTCCCGCATCACCCAAACCTGAGCGAGACATTTTAATAGCTGTGACAACATCTTCAATAGCATGATCTTGTCCAAAAACGGTCTGCTTAAGATCATTATCTAGGGATTTTAAATTTACTTTGTCATCCTGTGTAACACTACGCATGGGAACACGAGCAATCTTGGCAATGATAGATTCGATTTCTTTTGCACCAATCACTTTCCTTTTTTCTGTACCTTTTCGGAGTCTATTAGCAGACCCTGCTTCATCAATGACATCAATAGCCTTATCAGGTAACTTTTTGTCATGTAGGTAGCGTATCGACAGATCAACAGCTGTTTGCATGGCATCATCACTGTATTTAACATGATGGTGCTCTTCAAAATTTGATTTCAATCCCTTGAGTATTTGAAGGCTCTCTTCTGGCGTTGGCTCATTAATATCAATTTTTTGAAAACGTCTTGCCAAGGCATGATCTTTTTCAAATAAACGTCTAAAATCTTCAAAAGTTGTTGATCCGATACATCTAAATTCTCCACCGGCAAGTGCTGGTTTTAGCAAATTAGAGGCATCCATAGTCCCACCTGAAGTAGAACCCGCACCAATAATACCATGAATTTCATCGATGAAAAGAACCGCATTTTTTCTCTTTTTAATGCGATTGATAACGCCTTTGAGTCTCTCTTCAAAATCACCACGGAATTTTGTTCCTGCCAGTAAGGCGCCCATATCCAGAGAATATATTTCCATACCTTCTAATAATTCAGGGATACTACCATTGAGAACTTCTAAAGCCAAACCTTCAACAATAGCTGTTTTGCCAACACCAGCATCACCCACAAGAACAGGATTATTTTTACCACGACGACAAAGAATTTGTACGATACGCTCTATTTCTTGTGTTCTACCAATGAGTGGATCAATTTTACCCAGCTTAGCTTTTTCGATAAGATTAACTGTAAATCGAGCCAAGGCATCTTTTTGCTGTGGTGGGCTAACAGACTCTTCTTCATCAACATCCTCTTCCTCATCTTCTTCTTCAATAAAAATACCCGTCTCCTCTATAAGCTTTTGTTCTTCTGTTTCCTGGTCATCATCTTCAAACTCTTCAGAGGTGAGACCATGAGAAACATATTCAATAACATTAAGACGCGTGATATCTCTTTTTTCGAGAAAATAAACAGCATGTGATTCTTTTTCTCCATACATAGCAACTAAAACGTGGAAGGGATATACTTCGTTGTTTCCAGAACTTTGAACATGAAACACAGCTCGTTGAATGACTCGTTGAAAACCAATAGTCGTTTGGATTTCCATGCGTGGACCTTCGGGAATCATAGGAAGTTTGGTAATAAAGGCATCAAGCTCAGTTTTAATATCTTTAGCACGAACACCAAAAGCCATAAGAATCTTTTTAATGTCTTTATCCTCAAGAAGAGCATTCAAAATATGTTCCAATGTAACATATTCGTGCCTGAGCTCAGCAGCTAAACCTAATGCTTTATTGAGGACTGATTGTAATTCTTCTGTAATCATTTTTTCGTTTTTCGTTTTTCGTTTTCCGGTTACCGTAATTCCCCTACGAACAACAGAAACCTGACAACGGACAACGAGTTACGCTTCCTCCATAATACACTTCAATGGCATTTCATTTTCCCGCGCATAATCAACAACTTGTGCTACTTTTGTAGCGGCGATGTCATAGGGAAAAATACCACAATCACCCTTTCCTTTGTGATGCACGTGCAACATAATGCGGTGTGCTTCTGAAAAGGTCTTGTGAAAAAATTTTTGTAAGCAGTGTACCACAAAATCCATAGTGGTGTAGTCATCGTTAAGCATCATTACCTTATACATACTTGGTTCTTGCACGCGTGGTTTCGTGAGTGTTCCAGACTGCTCGTGGGATTCTATGTCTTCGTGTTCATCGGTCATAACAATGAAAAAACTTATTAATAACAGTTAATTATTATATTCATAATACTATAAGACCTCATGATTCTCAATGAAATTAGAAAATAGAGTAAATTATCTTTGTTTTTTGATAGGTTAATGTATTATCTTTCATTTATATTTGCTTTTAAAGAAAATTGTAGTTATGCGACCTTAACAGTTAATGTCACCACAATACTTTCAAGCAGCCTTCACTGCTCTTGCTCCGACTGTTCACATTGACCATCCTAATTCCTCATTTGTTGAAGGCCTAAAAAGCCAAGAGCGTATCTTAGCAGATCATGCGTGCATTACAGAAAGACCTTTAGGAAGCTATCTCAATCATCACCCACTTGCTGGCCCCGCACTTAAATACCTGAGAGCAGAAAACCACTGGCTTGATTCTGGAGCAGGACATGCTGTGGCCATGCGTGACTTTGCAAAACAACGTCTTAAAAGAACCGCTCGTTTATTTGGACAGAAACTTCCCAAAATGACAGCTTTGTCTTTGGGAAAACCAGAATGCCGGCACCTAGAAGAAGACTTAAAAAGAATCCCGCAACTGCAATACGTTGAAACCTGTATTATGCAAAGAGATCCTCGTGAGTTGTCCAGTCAGTCTGTTGATCTACTAACTGATATTATGGGCGCTCTGACCTATTCCTTAGATTTACGCGCAGTTCTCATGCAATACGGTGATTTGCTCACTCATGGTGCAGAAGTTTATACCACAGTACAAGTGGGCTATATTAAAAGGTTTCAAATAATAAACCCTGAAACAGGTTCATATGAATACCCTGAAGAGTTTTTTCAAAATCTTTTTATCCTTGATCCTGAAGGAAATGAAATCACGTTAAAAGAATTTTTACAAATGACCACAGGATTTGTTCTTTATGACTTTAAGCAAGACATGTTGGCCAATTATCCAACAAACGCCCATTTTTGTTTGTTAAGAAATGACGACCCTGTTTATGTCCCAGAATTACGATTTATTAAAGAGCGCTTCATTCCCGGCGCCCCACCCCGACGTGTTTTTCAACTTGTTAGCACTAAAACAAACGCTTAATAAACTCCTCACCCTTGAGAACCCCATAAACACCCTTACTAACGGCTTCTTCATTATATTCCATGACCTCGTCCCCCTCTTCTCCTGGTTTGTAAATGAGAAAGGGAACAGGGTCATAGTCATGGGTTCGGGTTTCACAGGGTGTGGGATGGTCAGGTATAATGGCAACGGTAACAGGCTCTTCCATTTTTGCTGTTTCTTCTACAATATATTTGACCACACGTTCATCTAAATACTCTATTGTTTTAATTTTCAGATCCACATCACCTTCGTGACCTGCTTCGTCACTGGCTTCAATGTGTAGATAAACAAAATCCACATCCTTTAGAGCTTCAATAGCTGCCTTTGCCTTGCCTTCATAGTTTGTATCGTGCAAACCAGTAGCACCGACAACATCAATGGCCTTCATACCAGCATAAATACCAATGCCTTTGATCAAATCTACAGCTGAAATTGTCGCTCCTGTGAGACCAAATCGATCCTGAAATGTTTTCATTTTTGGTTTGTAACCCGCTGCCCATGGCCAGATTGAATTGGCGGGATCTTTACCATTTTGCACGCGCGCTAAATTAATGGGATGCTCTTTGAGAATATCTTGCGATTTTAAGATAAGTGTATTGAGAAGTGATGCGGTATCTGTACCTTCTGGTGTCGTTTCCTCAACCATGACCTCCATAAAAGGCGTTCCCGGCACATCATGTGGTGGTGTACATTTGATATCGTTTATACCATCTTTGATAACAAGTAAGTGCCTATAACTCACACCAGGATGAAATTTAATTTTATCTGTTCCCAATTCTTGATTAAGCGCTGCTATCAATGCTGACGCTTCAATGCTTGAAATATGACCTGCTGAGTGGTTTTTGATTCTATCATTTTCCACGCATATTAAATTACAGCGCATGGCTAAATCCGTTTCATCTAGAGCAACACCCATGCTTGCCGCTTCCAAAACACCACGACCTTGATACACTTCGTTCACATCATAGCCCAAAACACCCAAATTGGCGACTTCACTGCCCGCAGGAAATTCAGCTGGAACGGTTATCAATTTTCCGGTTTTAGATTTGACACATAAGGCATCAATGTTTGGTGTGTTAGCCACCATGAGTGGGGTTTTACCTTTGAGTTTGTCCATGGCATGATCACTCATGCCATCGCCTAGAATTATAATATATTTCATTTTCCTTTGGTTATCGGTTATCGGTTATCGGTTATCGTAAAACCAAACAACTAAATACAGAAACCAACTTAGTAGTTTTCTAATAAGTAGCTCTTAAACGCCGCATAGTCTTTGGGTAGTCTGTCAAAGTGCTCAGTCTTCTCTTCAATGCCTTCCAAGCTCTTTGGCAGTTCTGGATCAATAGTTAAGATCTCTCTTATCAGCTCAGGAAATTTTGCGGGATGCGCTGTTTCTAAAGAGACACATACAG
>JAHJDR010000035.1 GCA_018812345.1 bacterium
ATCTCTACAAAGTTTATGGGGACTGGTATTTATCTTTTGCCGCGTATAATGCGGGACCTGGTAAAGTAAACAGAGCTATTCAGAGATCAGGCTCAAAAAATTATTGGACAATTTCTTCATCAAGAAGCCGCCATTTACGTCAAGAAACCAAAGATTACGTTCCCAAAATATTGGCTGCCATGCACATTGTAAAGAATTACAAGAAATACGGTTATTCTGATTCAAGTTTTGGTAAGCCCATTCAATTTGCACAAGTTTCTGTTCCCGATGCCACTGATATTAAAGCTTTGGCAAGAAGTGCCAAAACATCACCCAAAGAGATTGCACACATGAACCCATCATTGGTTCTCGGCATTACCCCTCCAGGCAAATCAACTGTGTATGTCCCAAAAGATGCTGCTGATGAATTTAAGAAAAACTACGCCATGATTCCCGTATCAAAACGCGTTACAAGCTTACAATATAAAACAGGACAAAAAGAAACCATTGCCACAGTTGCCAAAAAATATAATCTCGATGCGAAAAAAATTGCGCAAATTAATAAAATCTCCAGTACACACAAACGCCTTAAAGCAGGCACAATCATAAAAATCCCCGCAAACAAAGATACCCTGAATACGATTGCTAAACTTTCACAAAACAATCATTCACAAAGCAAAACATCATCACGCAAGAAAACAAAATATTACAAAGTTCGTCCTGGTGATACTTTAAGCCGTATTGCGAAAAGCAACAAAACAACTGTCACAAACCTGGCTAATTGGAACCGCCTCAAAACCAACAAGCCTTTAAAAATCGGTCAAAAAATTAAGATCTATCAAAAAAGCTACAGCACACAAACAACAAGTTCTGGTGGCTTTTTAGCGAGTAATTACACGCTTCCCAAGGGACAAAAAAGACTATCAGGTGTTAATCATATTATTATTCAAGACGCGACAACTGGTGAAGCCTTCAAACCCACAAAAACCAAACACGATGACTATATTGACATGCCAACACTCGTAGCAACACGCAGTGCAGCTTTTGATACAAATGCTAACCAACCTGCTGTCATCAAATCTTTTGATGGTCGTGTAATTTCAACAATAGAAGAAGAAATAGAAGAACCCAAAAAACAACAAAAAACAAAATACCACACTATTAAGCCAGGGGAAAATCTTTATACGATCGCATCAAAGTATCAGTTACGTGTGAGCGAATTAAAAGCCATAAACAGCCTTGAATCTGACATTATCCGCGCAAATCAAAAGCTTGTTGTTTCAAAAAATACATCTAATAAAATTGCGAAAGCACCTGCACCTTCTTCTCGAAAAACAAATACAGTTTATACCATCCAACCTGGTGATTCACTCTCAACAATTGCTGTCAATCATGGCGTTACGGTCACAAATATTAAAGACTGGAATGGTTTGCCGTCCACCGCCATCAGGGCTGGTCAAAAACTAAAAATCTTATCTGGCATAAAAGTCGCTCGCAATACGAAGACAAAATCAAATAGCCAAAAAGTGATTTACCATAAAGTAGAACAAGGGGATACTTTGTGGTCGCTGTCAAAACGCTATCAGGTAAAAATCAGTGATATCATGAAGTGGAATGAAATGAAAAGTGATACAGTGAAACCACAGCAAAAGCTTAAGATCATTGCCATGAAAGCTGGAAAATCAAACAAAGCAACTCTCTAACAATCTTCAACCCTTCCTTTTCGAGCGACAAGAGACGAGAGACGCGCAAGCCTCACCTCTTTAAATCTCTATTCATTTCACGATCAAGGTCACGTTCTTTGAGGGCTTGGCGTTTATCAGGAGATTTTTTACCTGCTCCCAAAGCCATTTCCACTTTTACCTTACCGTTTTTAAAATACATTTTAAGAGGCACCAGGGCCATGCCTTTGACTTGTGTTTTGCCTGTTAACCATTTGAGCTCTTGCTTATGAACAAGGAGCTTACGGGCTCGCTTGGGTTCGTGATTGGTATAGCCCCCCTTTTCATACGGTTGGATATTTGCTTGAATAAGAAAGACTTCACCATTTCTGATATCCCCATAAGCATCACTTAAGTTAGCTTTTCCTAATCTGAGTGATTTGACTTCAGAACCTGTAAGCACAACACCAGCTTCAAAGTTATCCTGCAACTGATAATTAAACCGCGCCTTACTATTCTTACAAATAATCTTTATTCCAGAAGCTTCTTCAGAGGCTTTTTTCTTTTTCTTTTTTTTGGTGACCATGGCTAAACCTTTAACGGTTTAGCCTGACTAGTCAATCTCGGACAAGAATCCAAGGATTTTATGACAATTTGATCAATAGTATATCGATTATTATTAGGGAACAGAAATTTGAAGCGTACAAATACCATCTTCATCTGTCGTGCCATCACAATCATTGTCCACGTATAAATAACCTGATAACATATACATACCTATTCGTTCACAATCTCTGGTCATCCCTGGATTGGCTAAAGCGTTGCCATCATCACAATCATCATCACAAATCCGGTAACCATCATTATCTAGATCTCGCTCATTGGCATTAACCATAGCAGCACAACTATTGCTCTTACCATCACAAAGTTCTGGAGCTCCTGGATAGGTATTGGGGTCATTGTCATCACAATCAACAGTCGTGTTATAGCCATCGCCATCATTATCAGGAAAATACAATACATCTTCATCAATAGTCCCATCACAGTCATTATCAATGCCATCAGCAGGATCAAAAACCCCTGGATGAATCAAGGCATCCGTATCATCACAATCACCAGTACATTCTAAGAAACCATCTGCGTCATCATCAAAGCCCTCATCAATAACACCATCACAATTGTTATCAACAAAGTCACACAATTCTGTAACGCCAGGATTTATCGCCGAGTTGCTGTCATCACAATCACCAGCACAAGATGTAAAGCCATCAGAATCTGTATCAAATCCTTCATCAATACTACTATCACAATTATTATCGACACTATCACAAACTTCAGTAGCTCCAGGGTTGATAGCAATATTACCATCATTACAATCACCAGCACAGGTTGTATACCCATCAACATCCACATCAAAACCTTCATCAATGCCAGCGACACAGTTGTTGTCTATACCATCACAAACTTCTATGGCACCTGGAAGAACCGTGGCATCACCATCATCACAATCACCTTCATTATCAGTGAGGCCATCACCATCATCATCAAAATCTAGTGAGCCTACGCAACCTTCATCCAGCAAACTATTACAGTTATTATCTACCCCATCACAAGTTTCTGTCATCCCTGGATTCACAGTCGCATCAGCGTCATTACAATCACCAGCACATACCGTATAGGCATCGCCGTCAAAATTAAAACCTTCATCAATGCCTGCAGTACAGTTATTATCAATGCCATCACAAATTTCTGAGGCACTAAGATTAATGGCCGGATTTGTATCATCACAGTCACCAGCACACCATGTTAAACCATCACCATCTGCGTCAAATCCTTCATCAACAACACTATCACAATTATTATCAAAACCGTCACAAACCTCTGTAGCAGAAGGCTTGATGGCAGGGTTTGTATCATCACAGTCACCCGCACACCACGTTAAACCATCATTATCAGCATCAAAACCTTCATCAACAACACCATCACAGTTATTATCAATCACATCACAAACTTCTTCAACGTCAGGACTAACAGCATCATTGCCATCATCACAATCACCTTGGTTTTCTGTCAAGCCATCACCATCATCATCTGTATCCAAAGAACCCACACAGCCTTCATCAATTAGGCCATCACAATCATTATCGAGATTATCGAGACATTGTTCATAGGCTCCAGGATTAATAGCTGGATTAGTATCATCACAATCGTCATTTGATAAATACCCATCTGTATCTAGGTCAGGATAGGTAACTTCATCACCAGGATCAGTTTTAGTAGAATCCCCACCATCATCATCACTGCCATCAGAAGGTAATGTTGGACTTTCATTGCCTGTTGGATTGTCATCAACAGAACCAAACTTTTCACTAGATTGGCAGGCAATTGAGGATAATGACATCAATGAAATAATAAATAATACAAAAACAATTTGTGACAATTTCGCTAACTTCATATTTCCTCCACTTGGCATTAGAATGCTACACTCTATTAATAAGCAAAAAACATGCCACTAAAGGCTATATAAACAGCTCACTTAGATATTATACGGCCTTAATAGATCAATGATTTTGTTGTGTTACAGATAGGTCGCTCAGCTCTGAGGTGTTGTCATTATTCTCATAGGGCTTCAAATAACCACAAAAGTGATAATTAATCATTATGAGAATCTTTTTTAATTGAGCGAAAAGGGGAGAAAAACGTTTCATTGATCAAAGAAAACAAGTCTTTTATAAATAGATTGGGCCTTTGGTGTGAATCTTAAAAAGTGAGTCAAACATGAAAACAATAAATTTTATTCTTATTTTGTTATGCCTTTGTTTTATCAACTGTCAGAGTGCTGAAGCAAAAAAACAAAAACAATGTGATGAACTGGACAAAAAATTTGCGGCCATGCTCAACACAGCAACTGATAAATGTAAAACAGATGCAGACTGTTCGTGTTACCCAGCGGGTTATACAGTGGATATCTGCGGAGGCATTTGCGATAAAATCACTGCTGATAAATTACGGGCTATTGATAAGATAAATGATGAGATTGGTTGTGGCTATCGTGGCATGTGTGGTGCCTGGATTTGCAATCCGGTTTGCGTGGATGGTTTTTGTAAAAATGATCCCGACAGCAAAAGATAACATATCTTCTCTGCCCCTTACTTCTAGCATGTAGACAATTCCCCACAACTATTAACAACTTTAGTCATTCTTTACCCCTAAAATCTCCCTCGCTTTTAACAACTCTTAACAAGACAAGACAATAATGAACAATGATTAACAGGAGTTAACAGCTGTCATCATTTTTATACGTTTTGGCACAGGCCTTGCTATATTAATGATCAGAAGGTGCAAGGAAAAATAAAATAAAGTCCGGCTTCGCTAAAGCTACGCCGCGGCAAGGGAGGTTTTATGAGTTTACCAACAGTACAAAGTTATGAAGCAGGTTACACTGAAAATGCTGTTCCTTATTACACAGCAACAATTCAAGAAGGCGGCAAAACGTATTTAGCCGGCGTTCTTGATAAAGGTGCTGAAGGTATTAATCCAGGTGATAATGATATTTATTTTTATGCAGATGCGGATGGAAGCAACCGCATGTATTGTTATTATGCCTCAAAAGACGGTTATACTGTAGGCATCCCAACAAGAAGTGGGGCGACTGTTCTCGCACAAAGCAATGATCCCAATATGGCATTCTGTCGTTTTGCTCCAACAGTAAAGCAAGCCTACACGCTCTTTTTAGCACAAACACCTGAAGACATGACCGCCATGGAAATGGATAACGAAGAGCAAATTTGCTACGATGAGGTCGTTGAACTTCAATAAAATTCATAAATCATTTCAACACCAAGCTTAAGTCCCTATTGACTTTGGGGCTTAGGCTAGCGTACCTAGCACTTGAGCCATTAAGGCTTGGGCATATCATGAAAACAATTTGTATTATTTTATCGTCTTTGCTTCTGCTCGTCACAAGTTGCGGCTCTTCTGTGTTTAACGCGCCAGATCTATCTGACAATACCGGCCCTTCTGAAAATGATACCATCAGTGCCACAGCACGCTACCAAGTTAGCGGAAATCAAATCTATCATAATGGCAATCGCATCAATCTTTTTGGAATCAATTGGTTTGGGTTTGAAACAAACAACCATATTTTCCATGGTCTGTGGCAAAAAAATTACCAAGAACTTTTAGATATTGTCGCAGACTTAAATTTTAACGCCCTGCGTATACCTCTCTGTCCTGAAACACTTGCAGGAGCCACAGCAACGTCAGTTAATACCTATGAAAACCCAGAGCTCACTGACATAGATAATGCCTTAAACCTATTAGATATAATGCTCGAAGAGCTTAATGATCGCCACATCTATTTCCTCTTAGATATCCACCGCATTGAATGTGATGCCATTACCGAACTTTGGTACAATGAAAATTATTCACAAGCAGATTGGATTGATGATCTTGTTTTCATGGCCAACCGTTATCAAGGCCTTGACTATTTTATGGGATTAGATCTCTTTAATGAACCTCACGGTGCCGCCACCTGGGGTTCTGGTGACACAACAACGGATTGGAAAATGGCTGTAGAAGAAGCGTCAGCGGAAATCTTAGACGTTAATGATGACATCCTCATCTTTGTCGAAGGCATTCAAGAAAACAACCTGTGCTCATCAACAGAATATGAACATTGGTGGGGAGGAAATATCGAACCACAAGAATGCCATGCCATCACTATTGATGCGTCTAAACTTGTGCTCAGTCCTCATGTCTACGGTCCTGATGTTTACTGGCAATCCTATTTTTCAGACGTAAGTTTTCCAACAAACATGCCCACAATTTGGGATGAACACTTTGGCTTTTTGACCAATGAATTACCGATTGTTTTGGGTGAGTTTGGTGGAAAATATGGAGAAGGGCATGCAGAAGATATAACCTGGCAAAATGCCATGGTTGATTACATGATTGATCAAAACATGTGTTCTTTTTTCTATTGGTGCTTAAACCCTAATTCTGGAGATACTGGTGGCATTTTAGATGACGACTGGGAAACAGTGAAAGAAGCCAAATACCAAAACCTCTGTCGATTAATGGAACATTGTGATAACACTATAGAGTGTAATTAATGAAGGTTTTTTAGTTTTTAGTCTTTAGTCTTTAATTCGTCTTCAGCAACATCCCCTGTCATAGGCGTGACAACCTCAAAGTCTAATAAAACGGGATCATGCCGAGAAATAGGACGACCTTCTTTAAATAAGTGACTAATCACTTTGGGGCGTTCTGCTTCATGACGAGCGCTCACTTTGACAGCCGCATTAGCAACAAACCAATCATATTTAAAAGGAACCGCCTCATCACGCTTAGACAACATATAACGAATCATGCGCTGCACAAAGCAATCAGGTAACCATTGGCCTAATAAATCTCCTGTTTTGGCATGAAAACTTCCGACACCCATCTCATTGAAAGTTTCATAAGATAAATCATGTTTGAGAAGATCTTTGAAAAGTCTTTTTTCAAAGTATTTTTCAGGATAAATGTGATGCTCTTCTATTATGTAATCAAAATCTCTAAAAACTTTGTTAAACACACTCCAAAAAAAAGATCCGTATGTTGTACAATTGTATGTCGATGTTTTTAAATCACCCGCAATCAGAATAGGGTTTGTTATATTTTTTTTGCGAATGTATTTAAGAACTTTATTCATATAACGATGTCGTTCCCATGCAGAGGTCAATCCCGGCAAGTTTACACAAACAAGTGTTAATTTGCCGCCATCCTTTGTTGTAACATCAGCTAAAACCACCTTCTCACACCCTATACGTTTATAGGTTCCCTGCATCGGATCATTTCTGTTTTTTAAAGGGATGACGCGTAAGTTTGACAAGGGCAAACGTGACATAATGGCATTTCCTTCAAGTGCCAAATAAGGTGTAACCTTTGCATGTTGCCAATCAAGGTGAAGGTATGACGGTACAAAATAATAATTGTATCCCAACTCAATAGCCAAATCTCTTATCACATTTATGTTTTGAGAACGCCATGTTCCCACATCTACACCGGGAAAAAAATATATATCCGCACGACTCACAAGAGCTCTATTGCGCAACGTTTCTAAAATGCCTTTAAAATTTTCTCCGTGTTCTAAATGCCATAAAATAGCCCTATAAAATGTTTTATCTGTATCGAGCTCATCTGCATAACAACCATATTCATAACCATTGATGACAGCATTTATTTCGTCTTTTAGTCTTTTATAAGTCTTTGATTTTTTTAACTGCCTGGAAGACATAAATGAAGCCAATATAGCAAACTCAGCACTTAATTTATGAGTCAGCACACACTCTTGATCAAGCATCGTATCATTAGTCGTTTGCGACCATTCAGTAGCTTTATGTGGTATGTGAATCGACATTTATCTCTGCCTACTAAAGGAAGAATAGTTTGTCTATATCCATATATGTTCAATGTTATCTCTTGACTCAAGCCTCATAAAATAAAATAGATTTCTCATGAGTAAAAAGTTCAGAAACATCTTCATTCTTGGTGGACATGAATTATCCTTTTCTTATTTTGAAAAAATAAAAAAGGCCAAAAATGACGATAAAATAGATTATGAACACATCTATCTCATCACACCAGAAACAAACTCTTACGCCCACCAAGAGCTAACAAGTCAAAATCTGAATCTACAACAATTTATAATAAATACAAGTTACCACGATTTCATTCTTACGCATGGCCCCGCAAACGGGGCAGGCGCGCGACACCGCAAACAGGACAAGCGCACGACCCCGCAAACGGGACAAGCGCACGACGCAGTCGTCCCCGACCACACAGCCAAGCATACAATGCTACAAACCTATCTACAAATAGCAGAAAAACATAATCCTCAGCTGAGCCCCATAGATTTAATAATCAATCTCCCCTTTATAAAAAAACTTGAGAAAGAAGCCATTTGGGCTTTAAGCTATGCAACCTGGACGTGTCCTCTGTATTGTGATGAACCTGAGATCTGTCCGTATACGACAAAACAGAGGGATTGGGATCTTGGCAAGATCAGGATCGATGGGTCGATGGGTCGAGGGGTCGTGGGGATTTTTTCATGTGAGCCATTAGTTGATGAAATCGTATACATATCTATGTTAAGCATTTATGAGCAAATAGAAGCTTTTCAAGAGCAGCTAAACACAAATCAACTCAAAGAAGTTTATGTGTTCACGCATTCTCATTGTCATGGGATTTTGGGTAAATTTATTGTTGATTGAAATTATTGTTTTAGAGTTTCTCGATCTAGACAAAGTAAGAACGCGTATTGCGAATTTTGAGATCACCAACTGTTGTTTCTTTTGTTTCACCTCTTAACTCAGCTAAGTAACGTTCACCTTTTTCGGAAAAATATTGTTCGCTGTATTTCATCTGAGCTTTTGTCACGTCTTGATTGTACATGCGTGAATCTTTGTAGCCATATAATTTTTCAAATGAATTTGAGGCCATTTCAAAACGATCTTCGTTCTGCGAATAACCATGCCCTTGACCACTAACCTCTTGTACGCATCTCTCTACATGACGAGCTTTATCAATTGTTTGTGTTTGGGCTCTTTCAACGTATTGAGTAGGGAGATTTTGTCCAACTTTTAGCACTCTCATACCTTCCTATTATGCAACAAGCATACCAAATTGCTAAAATCTTTAACTAAAATAATAACAGATTATCAATGGTTTACAACAGCCACACAGAGTACTGTCGTTATCAAAATAAGAAATTGTGTAGTTTATTATCATTTTGATTAAATATTGAGGTGTGAAAACCTCGTAACTACATGATATTGATTATAAATATTGCGACACATCTTTTACTGTATCTTTGTAATGATTGAACAACCCATAGCCTCTTGCAATATAGGAGGAATCCTAATGGAACCATCTTCTTGTTGATAATTTTCCAAGATAGCAATGAGTGTACGGCCAACAGCCAAACCAGAACCATTTAAGGTATGCACAAATTGGGGTTTGCCCTCTTTTGATTTATAACGTGTATTCATACGTCTTGCTTGAAAATCAGTGCAATTTGAACAGGAGCTAATTTCTCTATACTGATTTTGTCCTGGTAACCAAACCTCTAAATCATAAGTTTTAGCGGCTGAAAAGCCCATATCCCCTGTGCACAACACAACTTTTCGATAGGCAAGATTTAAAAGCTGTAAGATTTTCTCGGCATTTTGTGTCAAAGTTTCTAACTCACTATCTGATTTTTCAACGGCACACAAAGTGACAAGTTCAACTTTATTAAATTGGTGTTGCCTTATCAGACCTTTGACATCCTTACCATAAGATCCCGCTTCACTTCTAAAACAGGGAGTGAACGAACAAAACTTTTTAGGCAACGCCTCTTCTTTTAACATCTCTCCTCTATATATATTTGTTACGGGCACTTCAGCTGTGGGGATGAGATAATAACCCATTGTTGTTTTAAATAAATCTTCCTCAAATTTTGGCAACTGTCCCGTGCCCATTAAGCTATCGGCATTTACAAGAAAAGGGGTCATCACCTCTTCATAGTGATGTTCATTCGTTTGCACATCAAGCATGAAATTTATTAAAACACGTTCTAATTTTGCCAAAGCACCTCGATAGATAGCAAAACGTGATCCTGCTAACTTGGCAGCCCGTTCAAAATCAAGCAAGCCAAGGTTCTCTCCTAGCTCCCAATGTTCTTTTGGCTTAAAAGAAAAAAACGGTTTGTCTCCCCACTGAAGAACCTCTTGATTATCAGCTTCACTTTTCCCAATAGGAACTGATTGATGAGGCACATTGGGAAATGTGAGCAAAATATCTTTGAGCTGATTTTCAATTTCTGACTGCTTGGCACCCACTTCTTTAACAGCAACAGCCACTGACTGCATTTCATCAATCACAAACTGCGCATCCTTTTTTTCCTTTTTCAACAAACTAATTTCTTTTGATTTCTGATTTTGAAGTGCACGTAATTCATCAAATTCCTGTTGTAGTTTTTTACGATCATCATTGAATTGCAATATTTGATCTAAAGGCAAATCAGCATTTCTTTTTGTTATATAATCTTTAACATCATCAATGTTGTTCAAGACCCATTTAATATCTAGCATTCTTTTTCCTCACTTCTTCAATCTTCATTCATGTAATTTGCCACAAAGCTCCACGTCTTCACTTTGTATCCTAAAATTACTATCGCCCTTATTTGAGCTCGCAAATACTCGCTCACGGTTAATTCTTCAATCTTCAATTCTCTATCAAGGTTTCCCTCTGCTCAAGCGTCATTCCTTTTATTTCTTCCTTGCGTGAATGATTAACCAAAGGAAGCAATTTTTCTAAATCAAAATCTGGTGACCATTTTTCTGTATGACAGG
Source organism: bacterium (assembly GCA_018812345.1). Lineage (GTDB taxonomy): Bacteria > UBA10199 > UBA10199 > UBA10199 > JADGCS01 > JAHJDR01. The sequence continues at coordinate 11,018 of JAHJDR010000035.1, forward strand.
CCAAGCATGTCTTTTTTATTGTCTGTGCTGCCATGGGATTTTCTTTGGTCACATGTGGACCTCCCAAACCATGACACACCTCGCATTGAACTTGCGTCATGTTATATGGCACACGAACAAATGTTTTGCCCGTTTTTGTATTCTCTATTGGCTTGTACCCTTTAACATGATTAAACCCCGTTGTATGACATGCCACACAAGCTTCATTGCCTGTTTCACTTTTTAATGAGAGGGTTTCCCAAGCTTGCGCATGACTCGTCAGAGACCAAGCCATATACTCATCTTCATGACACACGCCGCAATGCTGGGCATTCGTGAAATGTTTATCAGACAAAGAGACGTCTGTTTTCAAACCCAACAATTTACGAACTTTTAGTTCATATAAGTCATTAAAGCGTGCGGCATAGCCTGGGGCGTGAAAGACAACCTTGCCTGCTTTATCAATTATAAAATTTTCAGGCACAGAACGATTATGAGAAAACTGTTTGCGAAGCTTAAGACCCGTATCGACTATCACTGGCCACGTTATTTTAAACGAGTCTAGTATTTTCTTATTCTTCTCATCTACCGTTGAAGAAACAACACCCAAAACAACAAGTCCTTGAGACTGATATTTTTTATAAAGGTCATCGCGCAAATAAGTGACCTCATTACGACAATGTGGGCATGTTGGAGAAAAGAAAAATAGTAAAACGACTTTATTCTTGTACTGGCTCAGACGGATAGTTTTCCCATCCATTGTTTTAGCTTCAAAATCAGGTGCTGTGGGATTAATACCTAAACGAGGTTCCATGGGTTGGTAGGTCTTCACACTCAAATTTTCTTTAACATAATCGGTAAGCTGTTGTTCACCACCAGGTCGTACAAAAATGTATTTTTTTACACCAAAAAAAGCTTTATGCTTGGCATCAAGACCAACAAAAGCCACTTCATTTTCTAATTTATACTTTTCTGCTATAGCTAAAGCGGGTCCTTCCAAAACAATAGGTAGAACAATATTATTTTCCTTTAGATAAGCTTTTAATCCCTCTATATCATTGTAATTGATACTCACCCCAAATATTTTAAAATTATATTTGCTCTCGTACTGTTTCAACTTTTGTAATGTCTTTAACATATGTGTGGCATCTTTATTTTTATAATTGAAAAATCCCAGTAAAAGACGCTTTTCCTTATAATCATTTGTATCAAACTGAGTTCCATCAACAAAAGAGCTAAGGATATGATCTCCTTGAATGGAGGTTTTAATCGCTAAAGATGCCGGCAACGTTTTTTCTTCTGTTTTTTCAACATCAGAACAGCCCACAAGTAAAAATAATAAACAAAATATCATTGTTAAGGTTTTATTCATAAATCGCTATGTATATAATTTTTTTCCAAGAATCAATAACTAGTGCCCCTCCGCTAGACGATAGACGCTAGACGATAGACGCCTATCCAAGAGGATCAAATGTAGTTGGTTTGTCTTTAGTCTCTGGAGGTGTTTCAACAATATCTACTCCACGTATACCAGCGGCTTCTTTCTCTTGCATTTCATAGACCAGGCTTAAAACCTCTGCCACCGGTTCATACAGATCTTCAGGAATGGGATCCCCTTCTTCAACTTGAAGCAAAGACCATGCCAAAGGAATATTGCGAATAATCGGAACATTTTCTTCACGAGCAATCTGTAAAATCATTTCAGCATAACGCCGCTGCCCTTTAATAAGAATTTCAGGAGCTCCCATCTCCTCACGATCATACATAATGGCGACAGCCACATGAATAGGATTGCTCACAACAGCATCGGCATTTTTTACATTCTGACGCGCGTCACCAAAGACCATCTCACGATACAAGCGTCTTCTTTCCCCTTTTATCTGTGGATCCCCTTCATCTTGTTTATATTCACGTTTGACTTCGTCTTTGCTCATTTTGTGTCGCTTGAGGTAGTTCCAACGCTGCACCCCCATATCAATCAAGGCAACAATAATAAATACGATGGCCACTTTAATAAAAAAGCTAGCAACAACCGTACCTGTCATCTGAGCAGCTTCAACAATTGTCACCTTTGAGGAGAGAAGAATTGACTGTATGTACTCTTTAACTGTGTGGTACGCAAGATAGATGACAAGAGTCATCTTCACGATATTTTTGAGAAGCTCAATAAAGGTAACTATTTTAAACATGTTTTTAAAACCTTCAATGGGATTGAGCTTTTCTATTTTTGGTTTCAAAGGATCTGTTGAAAAAACACCACCTACTTGAATCAAACCAATAAAAAGAGCCGCTACAAAGCCAGCTATCAGAACAGGCCCTACAGCCTTTACCCAAGCCCAAACCATCGTCTGGAGCACGCTACCTACATCATGAAGCGTCAGATCACCCTTTTCAACAAGCGTATAGCAGTGTCGCATAAACTCTTTTAACGTATCGGCTATATGATTAGCGGTAAAGGCAATCGTAACAAAAACAACAACAAGAACAAAAACTGTCGTTAAATCCTTACTCTTTGCCACATCACCTTTTTTTTTGGCTTCTCTAAGGCGTTTCGGGGTCGCATTTTCGGTTTTTTCCTGGGAGGAATCTTTAGCCATAAGTGAACCTCTTACCTATTATCGTCTCACTAACCCTGAGAGTTTACAATAAAAGCCAAGAATCAATAAATATCACAAAAGGTCTCAAAAGAGCTTCCTATAAATATTTATTAAATCATTATCTAATACTGGGTATCTCTTTTAAGAGATGGGGGTTTTCTAAATTCGTCATATCCCCCAAATCTTCTCCTAAATATTTCTTCTTAATAACACCTCGTACAATCTTACCTGACCTTGTTTTTGGTAACACAGAAACAACGTGTACAGCGTAAGGTTTTAAAGTCTTACCCAAATGTTGCATCACCCAATTTTTTAAATCTGATTTCAAAAATTGGGTTTCACCAATACCTTTATTTAAAACAACCAAGCAAACAAGAATTTCACCTTTGATATCATCAGGAACACCAATCGCACAGGCTTCTGAAATAAAAGGATGCAAGCAAAGACTTGATTCAATTTCTGCAGGACCCGTACGTTTGCCAGCTATTTTAATAGTATCATCAGCCCGTCCTCGCATATACCAATGTCCATCAGCATCACGAACGACCCAGTCACCATGATTCCACACATGACGAAATTTTGAAAAATAAGTGTCAATGTATCGCTGGCGATCATGGAGAAAACCTTTGGTCATCGATGGCGCTGGCTTTTTACACACGAGAAAGCCTACTTCTCCCAGATCGGCTGAGTAACCGCCCTCTGTAAACACATCAACAGCCATCCCTAATCCAGGACTCTGCAGGGAACAGGGTTTTAATTCTTTAATAATGAGGGGTGCCAAAAGACAGCCCATGATTTCCGTACCACCAGAAATATTAATAATAGGCAGTTTGCTTTTGCCTACATTCTCAAAAAACCAGGAATAGGAATCAGGATCCCACGGCTCTCCCGTTGATCCCAAAATTCTTAATGTCTTTAATTGATGTTTCTTGGTAACAAGTGACTCTTCGCGCATAAGCAATCTAATGAGTGTAGGCGACACACCTAAGTGCGTTACACTGAAATCATCACAAAGCTTAAAAACCCTATCTAATTTTGGATGTAGGGGCATGCCTTCAGCAATAACAAGTGTGGCACCAAAATGTAGTGTGCCAATCATTTCCCAAGGTCCCATCATCCAACCAATATCTGTAACCCAATAAAAAACATCCTTAGGTTTTAAATCAAAATTAAAATAAAGTTCTTTCGTGACCTGAGCAAGCACGCCTGCATGTGTATGCACTGTGCCTTTTGGCTGGCCTGTTGTTCCAGAGGTATACATCACAATTGATTGATGTTCACTTAAGAGTTCCTCTGTTAGGGCTGCTATGCTTTGCTGCGGGATTACATCATTATAAAAAACATCACGACCAGGAGTCATGGGAACATTGTCAAGACCAAGCCTATTAATCACAATACATTTTTCTAGCGTTGTAATAGCATTGAGGCTATCTTCTAACATTGCTTTAAGTAGAACCTGTTTACCACGCCTAAGCGTTCCATCAGCTGTCACAACAACTTTAACCCCTGCATTCTGACAACGCGCCACAACAGCATCTGTTCCAAAACCAGAAAAAATAGGCACAACAACAGCACCTATCTTGAGGATTGCAAAAAATACAGGAATCAGTTCAGGTAACATTGGCATGTATAAGGCCACATAATCTTCTTTACCCACACCTAAGCTTTTTAAGTAATTTGCCACACGATTTGTTTCATGAAAAAGCTCTGTGTAGGTCATTTTTTTTACCGCGCCACATTCCCCTTGCCAAATCACAGCCACTTTGTTTGCTATCTTCTTATTTTCTAAATGCCGATCAATACAATTATGTGTAATATTTAAACGACCACCTAAAAACCATTTTGTAAATTCAAACCCCTCACTCAAATCGGCCAAACGCGTATAGGGTTCAAACCAAGAAATATCTGTTTCATGAACGCAAGAATCCCAAAACCATTCAATCCCTGTCGTGGATCGTTGAATCAGTTCCTCATAGGTTTTTATTTCATGGCGCTCCATAAATTTTGTAATATTAGCATTTTTGATAACACTTTTTGAGGGTTTCCAGATGACATGATCTGACATGGGGGCTCCTTTTCTACTACCTTTTTATGTGTTATTATTAGCATATTCCCGTATTTGTGCCAAGCGTGATGTGTTAGTCGCTAGTCGCTAGTCGCTAGTAAGTGTATATATACTAGAGACTAGAGACTAGAGACATTCTTCAACCGATATATAATCATCCCATCAACAACCTTCTCAAGTTTATAGCGCTCTGTCACAAATCGTTTCATCAGCTCATATTTTCTAATGGGGAAATGACCAAATCCCCTGATATTGGCTGGAGAGGAGTCAATAAATAAGGTGGGAGGATTTTTTAAGAAATCAGAAAAAACACGTTTCCAATAATAATGAGGATGGCGCTCCACAATTTCTTCTAGCGTTAACAATTCATTATCACCAATATCGGCCAAATAAGATCTGTTTTTGAATTCTTTAGGATCTTTATCAACAAAGACATGCGGCAAAAAATCTTTAACCAACATATTGCTTAACGCTAAATCCTCCTTTGTCGCACGCATGTATTCCATAGCAGGAGATCCGGGCAGCTTATTTGTCAACACATCTGTCCAAAAATAAACAGTCGAGGGAAGTCTTTGTGCAAAGAAATATATTTGGGGAACATTGCCCCAAACATAAATACGATCATCTTGTTTGGTGTTTTGCTTTACATAGAATATAGCCTGTTCTAAATTTTGCGGTTGTGTTGAAAAATTGAAGCTCGCCTCAACAAAGAAAATCAAAGCCGGCGCGATCATCAACCATACAAGATGGTTGTAAACAAACCCAACAATCCTATAAATAAAGTCTCTTTTTCTTTCAGAAGAAATCCTTTTTTTCTTCAGGACTATTTTCCATTGGCGCATGCCCTCAGCAGCCAAAAGAGAAAAAGGTCCTAATAAGAAAACAAAATAATGATAAAAAACTCTTTTACCCAATGTGACAGTATACCAAATAAAAACAAGCCACAAAAAAAGAAAAAACATTTTCCGCCAATACTCTCTTTTTAAGCGACTAAAACGAAAGACAGCTTTGAGACCAAACAAGGCAAAAATCGTCATGGCAAATTGGGCGCCAAAAACCAAAGCGGAACGAATCAGTAACTTAAAAAACCAGTAAATAAAGGGAAAACCCTCATAAGCTTGTATGTATTCAGCATTTACTTCCGATACCTTGGCAAACATGAGGCGAAAACCTTCTCCAAAAGGCATTACAAATAAAGCAGGAACAAACATAACAAGAAAAAAACCGGCTGAAAAAACAAGCATGCGATTAACAAAGTTCCACCCTCGAGAAATCAGCATGCACAAGACAGCTATAAAAAGGACTCCCATAGGCGCTTTAAAAAACGTCGCCAACATCGCAAAAATACCCGCCAAAAAATAAGACTTAAAATCTTTTGAATCAATAGCCCTAAAAACAAATCCCACACAAATAATAGCGGGTAATAATGAAAAACTTTCAGCACTTGGTGTGTAGAAATCCTTGCTCATGAAACAATGTGAAAAAACACAATAAAACAAGGCTGCCCATAATCCTGTTTTTTGATCTGACAGCTTTGTGCCAGCCCAAAACAAAGCTAAAATTGTCAAGGCCTGCCAAAAACCATGAAGGATATGCATGGGCAGAAGTGTATTTTCTGGTACGAACAAGTATAGAAAGGCATACAAATAGTGCGTTAAGAGATACGTATTACCAAGAAAATCAGAAAGTCCTAATTCACTATTATTGATAAACCGCGCATGAATAGCATTTGTGATTTCATCAATATTGAAATAAGGAACCCAAAGGCCAGGAAGTAAAAAAATCACATTGAGTAAAAGAATGATAAATAAAAGATGTGTATTTGTTAATTTGTTTATATTTTTAAACATGTTACAGCCGCATGAAACAATATGGCAACTACGCAGATTTTAAAAACTTTTACAAGGCTTTTTTCGTTTCCCCCCTCATTCTCCATGATATCTTTCACTTGCTAATAAGGCCTGGGTTATATAGTGACAAGCCAGATTGGCAATTTTGAAATACATCTGTGGGATAATTGTTAACTTCAAAAAGGAGATTTTTCATATGGCAAAATATACTTTTATCTGCTTAGCAACATTAGCATCTCTTCTGATTGCCAGTGTTAGTTATGCACAATATTGTGGTGGTAATATTCAGTTCTCTAGTGACCTCACTGGTAATGGCAGGCCCTGGAATGTAAGCTGCTGTCCAGAAGGCTACCGTGTTCATGGTGTGGCCTGCGCTGATTTACCTCCCGATCAAGATTTTGGTGATGGTTGTTCTGCGATTTGCCGTTCCATAAGCAAAGGCGACATCATGCAACCAGCAAATGATTTCCAAAGACACCCAGCCCTCTATCAATGTGATAAAACTGAAGTGATGGCTGGTATTGTTTGCCGTGATTCAACAGGACATGGCGGTGGATCTCAATCTGACGTTGCTGACAGCTGCACAGCTGTTTGCCAAAAACCTGGTTCACAAAACTTGAGAGTTGTTTATAATGACGATTTCAACACAAATGCTAAATCTGCTCAAAATAGAGTTGTGACTTACCTCCCCACACGTGTGGTTGGTATTGCTTGTAAAGATCAAAACAAAGGCACATCAGATAGACTTGATGGCTGTACGATCATAACAAAATAAGTTAATCACTTTTCTACACTAAAAAAAGGCACCTAATTAGGTGCCTTTTTTTTGCTCATTCACAACAGCTCTTAACACATCATCATACTCATGAATAATATTATCAATAAACAGTGTTTTTATTTTCTCCTGATTTCGGATACCACATTCATAGCGCCATGTAGGATTTTCAATGGCAAACAAAATGGCTTTGCTAAAGCAAGAAACATCTTGAATGGGTGTGAGTAAGGCATTTGTTTGTTCATCTAAAAAATCTGTTTGCCCTCCATTATTTGTGGTTACAATGGGCAAGCCACAATACATGGCCTCAAAATAAACAAGCCCAAGCCCTTCGTGCAATGAGGGCAAAACAAAAACATCAGCCCGTTTTAGGCAATTATATTTTTCTTCTTCACTTACATAACCAACAAAAAACACCTGTTCACGAATACCAAGTTCATCACATTTTTTTTCTAAAAATTTTTGTTCAGGGCCATCTCCTACTAACGTTAATGTCCACTGATCATGACTTATGATAGCAACTGCCTCTAAGAGCGTTTTTAAATCCTTGCGTGGAACTAACCGCGAAACCATGACTAAATGAACGGGCTTATTTGCGCTCTTTTTTAGAACAGGCATTCCTGTCTGTGGAGGCAGAAAACCCAAGGTCACCACATTTATATCTTTCTGAGTCTTCAAAAAAAGATGTGCTGCCTTCTTCGTATCAAAAGAATTACTCGTCACAGCAGCAGCCTTCTCGATTAGGTATTTTACGGTTTTATCGATGAAAAAGTTTTCATATCCCTGAATTTCTAACGGTTGTTTAAACAACTCCCCGCCATGAAGCGTTAACACATTTGGTTTCTTAAGAATTTTACTGATAACAAACCCTGCCGGACCTGTCGGGATGGCAAAATGGGTATGAATAATATCAAAGTTTAATTCTTTTTTCTTTTTCCAAACATGATAAATGCTTTTAAAAATATATGTGAGCATGAAACCAAAAGAAGCTGATGACCGGTGCTTGCGTTTTTTTGAACAAGGAATACGAATAATCTCAATACCCTTTTCATCAACATATTTCGTTATTTTAGCCCCCACACCAGCTGTTAACACGGTGACCTTATAGTCACGTGTTTTCATCAGTGAACAGGCAATCTGCTCAGCAGCCACACCACCACCACCACCAATCGGCGGGTATTCGTATATTACAATGAGTAGTTTCATGAAGTCGTAATCTAAATCACAGAGGGTAGAGAGTCAACTGGCTACTGGTGGTCATTGCGTCTGGCGTCTAGCGTCTGGCGTCTGGCGTCTAGCGTCTAGCGTCTATCGTCTGTCGTCTGACGTCTAGCGACTAGTGTCCAGTGTCCAGTGTCCAGTGTTCAGTGTCCAGTGTTCAGTGTCTAGTGTCTAGCGTTTTTTTCGCCAGCCTCCCCCTATACGCTAGACACTAGACGCTAGACGCTAGACGATCCCCCCCCCTCCCCAGTGACTTTTCTTGTCTAATTTCCCCAAATAAAGTAAAACTCTTTTATCAT
>JAHJDR010000247.1 GCA_018812345.1 bacterium
GTGATGGAAAAAGCTGGTGATGTGTTTAAAGAATTTGATGTGGATCATGAAATTCATGTTATGTCAGCGCATCGTAATCCCAAAAAAGTGGCTGATTTTGTGAGCCAAGCCAAAGCCAATGGTTTTTCAGTGATCATTGCTGGCGCTGGTGTGGCTGCTCATTTAGCCGGTGCTGTAGCGGCACATACCCCGCTTCCTGTTATTGGAGTTCCTCTTACCAGCCAGCCTGGCCTGGGTGGTCTTGATTCGCTCTTAGCCACAGTTCAAATGCCTCGCGGTGTTCCTGTCGCCACAGTGGCTGTAGATGGATCCCAAAATGCTGCCTATCTGGCGATTCAAATCATGTCTTTGTCTAATGAAGAGCTTGCTAAAAAGTTTGATGACTTTAGGGCGAAGCAATCGAGTTAAGAGTGCTGTCGTTCTATCGAGCTATCGTCTATCGTCTAGCGACTAGAGACTAGAGACTAGAGACAAAACAGAAGCTATATTATATTAAACAACTGCATAAGGCACCAGAGTAGTGGTGCGGAGACGAGAGGGATGACGAGATTGTCGTCGATCTTTTTAAAAGAAGATTCAGCAACAGCGCCAATAAAACCACCAACAAGAGCAAAAAGAATGGCATAGAATGGTGACAGGGTTACTGTGAAAAGATGAGTGACACAAAGAGCAGAGAGTGCGGCGCAGATAACAAAACAAGCCATAAAGCCTTCAAGGCTAACGTGGTCTTTGAGTTTTATCTTGCCAAAACTGGCACCAATGACGCCCGCCACGGGATCGCCAACAGCAATAAACAGCAAAGAAAGCATGGCCACTTCTATAGGAAAAATAAAATAAACCACAGACATGGAAATAATATAATGCGAGGCAGCTGTGACTTTTGTTTTTTCATGCTCCCGCATAATCGGGCCAAACACACGATTTACAAATCTTTTAATGCCGTCATTGTGATGTCTTAAAATTTCAATATTGAGACAAAATAAAATGAATGAAACAGACAGAATATTTAAGGCCAACTCACCTAATCCGGCATAAACAAAAAGGTATAAAAAAGACAAGCCCATGCAGAGGTGAAAAATTTTGCGACGCCATTGGAGTTTTGTGCGACAAGAATAAACAGGTTCGCCGCGCATGAACTTTTGAACAAGTGTATTTTCTTCTAGGGCAGTGATTTGTTCGCTAACAATATGTGTCTGGTTTTGAAGCCGTGAAATAAAATGGTCCGCATCATCGAGTTGTTTGGCAAACTTATCACGCCAGTCTTGTGCTGTGAGTTCCTTTACATTGTGTGTAAACGTTCTCATGTCTTTATCAAATTTTTCTAAATCAGCGATCATTGTTTTTACAAAATCACGTCGTCTCAACGCCTTGGGCATTTTTTGAATGGCTTGTTTGTATTCTTCTGTTACATGGGGCCATTTATTTTGCCACATATCAACGAGTGAATTACGATACTCATGAAAGGCATCTTTAGAAGTTTGTGATAAATACTTTAAATTTGAGCGCATATCACCTAAAAGGCTTTTCATTTTATGACTTGCTTTAGGAAAAGTTGTAAAAACAAGGGTTTGCGACATGTTGCCCTTAGTTACCAGATCGTGTCCGTCAAATAAAGAGTAAAGTTGAAAAGTGCTATGGTTTCAAGGAATTATACTTGCTAAAAAGAGCTGTGAGGCAGTAAAGAAGGGGCGTGGTTAAGCAACATAAATATTTCTGTGATCAATGTGATGGGTTAAGTAATTCCTTATTTAATCATTTATCTCCGGAAGATTTAGCTCTTTTAGATGAAAATAAAACCTGTCAGGTTTATAAAAAGGGACAAATTATTTTTCATGAAGGCAATAAACCCATGGGGATTTATTGTGTTCAAGAAGGTAGTGTCAAAATTTATAAAACGGGTGTTGATGGGCGCGAACAAATTGTTCGCATGGCTAAAAAAGGTGATTTTTTAGGTTATCGCACTCTTTTAGGTTCAGATGTTTATACTGCAGCAGGGGCGGCAATTGTTGATGCTGTTATTTGTTTCATTGATAAGCAAGTTTTCTTTGATGTTGTCAAAAGAAATGAAAAGATGCTTTGGTTATTTATTGAGTTGTTAGCCACAGAACTCAAAGCAGCAGAAAACTATATAGCTGATATGGCTCAAAAGACTGTTCGTGAGCGCCTTGCAGAAGTTCTTTTACTCCTCAAAAATAAATACGGTTTTCACACCACAGAAAGAAACGTGTTGAATGTAACACTCACGCGTGATGAATTGGCCAGCATTGTGGGTACTGCTACAGAAACACTGATTCGTCATTTATCTGATTTTAAAGATGAGTGTGTGATTGAAGTCAAAGGCCGCAAAATCAAAATCCTAGACCTACCTAAACTCATAAAAATTGCGAATATAAGTTTATAAAAACGTGCTAGCGAATGAGCGTGCTATCGCCTGTCGTCCAAGAAGATATTCAAGATTTAGAGTACATCAAGAATCATAAAGATGATGAGCTTGTAGATAAAGAGGAAATCTTTGGAAGATAACGAGCGACGAGCGACAAATATTATCCCGCCAATAACTTATTAATTGACTCAGCAGCGCGACGACCTTCACCCATGGCGAGAATAACTGTTGCGGCTCCGAGAACAATATCACCACCTGCAAAAACGCGATCTGCTTTGGTCTTTTGTGTGTCATCCACCACAATGTTGCCCCATTTATTGGTTTCAATTTCTGGGGTTGTTTGGGCAATGAGTGGGTTTGAGTTATTGCCAATAGCTACGATGACTGTATCGACATCAAGGATGAATTCACTGCCTTCAATAACAACAGGACGACGACGACCAGAGGCGTCAGGTTCGCCGAGTTCATACTTTAAACATTCCATGGCGTTTACGCGGCCTTTTTCATTGCCAATGATGCGTTTGGCGTTGTTGAGGAAATGAAAGACAATGCCTTCTTCTTTAGCATGAGCCACTTCTTCTACACGGGCAGGCATTTCTTTTTCTGTGCGACGATACACCACAAAAACTTCTTCAGCACCCAGTCGTTTTGCCATACGGGCTGAATCCATGGCCACATTACCACCACCTAAAACAGCCACACGTTTAGATTTATAAATGGGTGTGTCTGATTGTTCGCGGTCAAATGCACGCATGAGGTTAGCGCGTGTGAGGTATTCATTAGCACTAAAAACGCCAACCAGATTTTCGCCTTCAATGCCCATGAACATGGGAAGTCCAGCACCTGTGCCCACGAAAACGGCATCAAAACCATCTTTTTTCATGAGGTCAGTGAGTTTGCGTGTGCGTCCCACAACAAAGTTAGTTTTAAATTCCACACCCATGGCTTTGAGTGTGCTGATTTCTGTATCCACAATGCTGTTGGGCAGGCGGAATTCAGGGATGCCATAAACCATGACGCCACCCATTTTATGGAAGGCTTCAAAAATGGTAACAGCATGTCCTTCGCGGCGCACATCAGCGGCGACAACAAGACCTGCAGGGCCACTGCCTACGATAGCTACTTTTTTACCTGTGTCTGGCTTAACTTTTGGTGGTACAATTTTTCCTTGCTCGCGTTCCCAGTCAGCAACAAAACGTTCTAAACGACCAATGGCAACAGCTTTATCAACATCTTTTAGAGATTTTCCTAAAGTGCAGACTTCTTGGCACTGTGTTTCTTGAGGACAGACACGACCACAAATTGCTGGCAGTAAACTATTTTCTTTAATCACATTGATGGCTGCTTGAAAGTCACCTTTAGCCACTTCATCAATAAAACGAGGGATGTCAATTTGCACAGGACAACCGGTTATGCAGGGTTTGTTTTTGCATTGAATGCAACGCATGGCTTCTACCATGGCCTGAATAGGTGTGTAGCCTAATGCCACTTCTTCTAGGTTTGTTGCGCGCTCCACAGGATCTTGAGCAGGCATTTCTTGTGCGGGAATTTTTATTCTATCCTTGGGTTTTAGGCTGTCGGCATTTTGTTTGAGTTCGTTAAAAACTTTTTGGGCATCTTTATGAAGTTCTTCTAACGTTTTATGACTCATGTGGATATCTCCTTAGCGGATTAACTTGATTGCTTTGCTTTTGCTTGCTTATCAAGATTGCATTCATGTTTTTCTTGTTCAATATCTTTATAGGAATTGAGTCGGGCCATCATGTTATCAAAATCAACTTTATGACCATCAAACTCTGGACCATCGACACAAACAAATTTTACCTCATCACCAACGTTTACACGACAACCACCACACATGCCTGTTACATCAACCATGATGGTATTGAGAGATACTTCTGTATACACTTTGTAAGGCCGGGTTGTTTCAGAACAAAACTTCATCATGATAGGAGGTCCGATAGCAATGACCCTATTGGGCTGAGGATCGCGTTCACAAATTTCTTTCAAGGGTTCGGTGACAAGAGCTTTACGGCCATACGAGCCATCATCTGTGCACACGATGAGTTCATCAGCAATTTCTTTCATTTCATCTTCCAAAATAATCAAGTCTTTTGTGCGCGCTCCAATAATGGTGATTACATGGTTGCCTGCTTCTTTAAAGGCTTTGGCTATAGGGTGCATGGGAGCCACACCAATACCACCGCCAACACAGACAACAGTGCCAAAATTTTCTATATGGGTTGGGTTGCCTAAAGGGCCGACAACAGTAGTGATTTCATCACCTTCATTCATATGTGCCAGATCAGTTGTTGTTTTGCCCACCACTTGAAAAATGATAGTGATGGTACCTTCTTGTTCATTGGCATCCGCAATCGTTAAAGGAATACGCTCCCCATATTCATTGTTGAGTTGCAGGATGACAAATTGTCCGGCTTTTCTTTCTTCGGCAATAAGAGGGCATGCCAATTTCATGAGATACACATCATTTGATAATTGTTTTTTTAATACGATTTTGCTCATGATTTTCCCTATTTTGGTTAGATGTTCATAGCTTTATCGGGTTGCTATCATGAGGTTTTTATCTTGGCAACCGTGAAAGGGAAATGATCTTTGTTAGTTTTGTTCTTCCTCGTCGCTCGACGCTCGTCGCTAGACCCCGTAAAACGGGGCAGACGATAGACGTATCCAGTGCCCTGAAACTTCAATTTATTTGTAGGTATAATCTTGTATGTGGTTGTCTATCGAAGTTCTACTATGAGAGAATATTGTGTAATTTTCTCGACTTAGATGGTTTTATAGTATAAAATATAATGAGGCGTGCAGTAAAACTTCTTGATTTAGCATTATTATGAAGAAAACAAGTTAGGTGTTATTATGACTGAAAAGAAAAAAATTCTTATCGTTGATGATAATGAAGACCTTGTTCAAGTCATACGGTTTATCCTGGAGGCACATGGCTATGAAACCTATGAAGCTCATGAAGGTATTCGGGCCACAGAAATGGCACACAAAATCAAACCTGATGTTATCTTATTAGATATTAATATACCTGCTGGTAGTGGCGAGACTGTTTTGAAAAATTTGCAAAAACATTATGAAACAGACAAGATTCCTGTGATCATTATTTCTGGCATTGATGATGATGAGAGAATTAAAAAAATACTTGATGCTGGAGCTAAAATCTTTTTGCAAAAACCTTTTGAGAATCAAGAATTCTTGGCTGCTATTGTATCTGTGCTATCTTAGCGTTTCACGCCTGCTCCTAAGGGCCTATAGGGGGCGCAGGGCACAATTTCAATATCCAATACTCAATAATCAATAACCAAGTAATTCTTCATTTGGATATTGGATATTGAATTTTAGTCTTCTAGTAAAACAACCCCATTATTTTTCCCAGAAACACTGTGACCAGTTGTTGTGTTTCCAGAGAGTGCTGTATTTTCTAATCTTGTGCCACCACTTCTACGAGCACGTCTGTAAGTACGTAGTGAGGCTTGCATACGGGCTTCTTGTTGCTCTTCTAATGTTCTGAGTTGGCCTGATGTCAGATCAAAGATTTGCTCGTCATATTCATCAAGCATCATGGCAACCTCTGCCAAGTCATCGGTTAAGGATGTCAGAGTTGTATCACCTTCCCAAGAGACTAGTTCCGACTCATTATAGCCTTCATCATCATAGGAAACACGAATTGTTGTTCCTTCAGTCATTTCTGGCATAAAGAGATCGGAAGAGGCCACAGCATAACCATCGTTTTCAACAGGAAGTTCTTCTTGAGGTTCTACTACAGCAACACTGTGAGTGGTTTCTAAAGTTTCATCATCATCAAACATTCTATGTGCAGAAACAAGAGCATCGTAGGTATTATAGAAAGTCAGTGATTCGGTAAGGTATTCATAACCATCTTCTTGACGAGAAATAAAACCACCTTCAGCGGATCGTGCTAGTTTATCCAGAACACCCATTTCTCGTGCATTGTCAGCTTCGAGTGTGTGGGCCTTTTGCATGGTGTGGTTAGGTTTTGTAAGTTCTAATCCGAGAAAAGCTTTCACATCATTTATTTTTAATGTGGTGTTAAAAGGGCGATCGAGTTCAGCCCATTGGCCATCATTGAGTGTGAGTGTGATTTCAGCACCTTCACGTAAGTACTGTTTTCCTCTGCAGGTTGTATAGTCATCTTGATCAGCTGAGAGCAGAGACGCATCAATGCCAAGTGTTTGTGCTAATCGATCAACACTAGAATACTTATAAGCCAAGTTTGCCACTGTTTGATCTGTTACTTCTTGACCGCTATCTCTTACCATAGCTTGAAATTCACTTCTTGTTGGTACGTTTATTTCTATTTGCATAATATCTTCCTTTTTTTAAGACCCCCTAAGATGTCTCATCATGCTGATACTCATTAATATAGCAAGATGCATGCCAAAGTAGCCCATTATAAGTTATTGTAATCATTTGTATAAAAAAAGAGACAATTGTTAAGAGATGTATAAATACCCCGATTACGTGATTTTTGTGGGGAAAATAATCACCGAGGAGAAAGGGTTTTATGGGATCGAAGGGTCGACGGTTCGACGGATAAATTGCTAGAATATACGCAACTTAGTTCAGTGTGTGCCCTATATTAAGACATGAATGATGATATGAATCAAAAAATGAAACATTATCAACGTATTAACCAAGTTCTGCTTGAAATGGCAGAGGTTTTTCTGATCATGTTAGAGGGTTTTATAGAAAACTATTCCCAAGGGAATCTTTTTTTGTATCATAAAATTTAGGGCAATTTATTATAGGGAGAAAATATGGTCGCATCAGCAAGTTTGTTACCCGGAGCAGGTGCTAGTCTATTAGCTGGTTCTACAACGTTAGGCACAAGTGGTATGGTTGCACAGAAGCAACTAGCACAACCACGTGTGCGTGTTGTTCCTTCTGAAAGAGGTAGGGGAAAAGAACTCATACTGTCTCAAGAACGTCCCACTAATTTAAGATATGCGAGTCCCACAGCGCCAAGAGACGTGTTTTTTATGGACCGCCCTCATGAAAGAGATATCGATGTGCCCAGAAGAGGGCCTCTCAGTAATTTAAAAACAGCAGCCAGCTTGCCCATCATGGTCCCCTTAATGGTGTTGCCTCTTGCCGGTGCTGTGGGACATGTTGCTGTTAACGAAGTAAAAAGTGGTGTCTTGGGTTGGCGTGCTCATGAAAAATATTTAACGCTCAAAACAGGCGAACAACTTATTAATAAAATTAGAGAAGCTCATGCCGTTGGCAAACCTGTTGTGATCCATGTTGTTTCTAATGCACATGATTCCTATCATGCCTCTGATATGGTACTTGATGCCGCAAAACGAGAACCTCAAGCTTTTCATATTTGTCTCAGGCAAAATGTTATTGAACATAATGCAACAAAAAGAACAGTTACCAATGTGGCTTTTATGCAAGAAAGCATGCTGGCCGCTCTCACAGGTTTGATTGAAGAAGGTGTGTTTGTTGATGAAATCCGTATTTTAGCGCCAACATATAAAGAGCTTGCGCCTGATGCCGAAGGCCAAGTGCGTGTGAACTCAGATTCATTGGGTGGTGATGCTATTGATTTTGCTGTTCTCTATGAGGCATTGAGTCCTGCAGGCCAGCTCATAGTTTACACGCCATCAGCAAGGGCAGCTGATTTTTTCAGACGTCAGATGGCATTTATTTTTTCAGAAAGACGCGTTGAAGATCAAAATATAGCCAAACGTCATGCGCCAGCGTCAAGACCGTTGCGCTTGAATGGTTCTGTACATGTTGTTAGAGCGATAAGATCACATAGCTAAGAATAGCGAGCCAACAAAAAAGATCGAATACACCCAGTCCCAGAAAAACGACAGCCCAGATTTGAGCACCTAATCCCACAAAGCCGCTTTTTCCCCATTCACCAGGCACAATAATCTTTTTTTCTAAAAAACCTAGCAAGGCATAGATTAAAAACCAGAAGTGAACGCTAAGTGTTGTGAGTAAAAAGGAAAGACCAAAGACCATTTTAAACACAGAGCTACTCAATGAGTTGGTTTTAATGCCTGATTGCATGAGGACAAAAACAAATCCCACAAACAAAATAAAAAAGAAAACCGCATTCCAAAAACTCACACGTTTACACCAAAGTTTAAACTGATTGAGTTTGGCAATGGTTTCCGGAGGTGTGGTAGGTCTGAGCCTTTGCCTGATTCTTTGTTCTTTGACTTCGTATGCCTTGAGATCAAAGCGTTTAATGGCTTGCCAGGTTGTGGGGGAGATATTTTTTATAAATTTATGATCTGTTTTGTTGAGTACATCTGAGAATTCAAAAAGTTTGGGGGTGTTATAGGGTTCATCATCACTTGTGGGGGTTGTGCCATTTTTAAACATCATGCCCACACCGAGAAAAAGACCTCCTAATAGAAAACCAAAGAGGGTGGCAATGATGAGGTAAAGAAGTCCGTCTTCAGGGTTGGCACTGTATCCATAATAGCCTCCAAAAAAACACAAAATGAAGGCCAAATCACCAAGAATGACTCCGGTGAGAAAAGCTTTCTTACGAAACGTTGTATCAAAGTAGGCCAGGTATTGCCTCTCACTCACCCCTTGTTTTTCCAATACTCTTCTAGCGTCACTGTTAAATAGCATGGTTAGTATTAATCATGATTATCCAAAAGGATCAAGGATTGGTGTCGCACGCCTATCGTGCTATCGTGTTATCGTGCTATCGTGCTATCGTGTTATCGTCTATCGTCTATCGTCTATCGTCTATCGTCTATCGTCTATCGTCTATCGTCTATCGTCTATCGTCTATCGTCTATCGTCTATCGTCTATCGTCTATCGTCTATAGAACATATTTATTAAAAAAGTTTTAAATCAACTTTTCGCTTAATGAGCTCATCAATAATTTGAGTGGGTGTTTTGCCCAGGAGTTTGTGTTGCTTCGCAAAAGCAAAAAAGCTGGAAAGGTGGTCGTAGGCTAAACGTGCTGTTTTAAACTTTTCCTCTTTTACTTTATCGTTTTTGTGAAGATCGGGGGGCTTTGATAAAGTATATTGGAGAATCTTTGGGAACAGTGTTTACTCCTGCTTTAGAGGGTTCTAGTAATTATATTGATGATAAAACCAATCTTGTGATTGAATGTAATTTTTTGGGAAATGATCTTTATCAAATAGCGATCATAACCCAACACACAGCTTCCTTTGCCCCAGCTCAGCTGGATAGGCATTTTGTGGCGTTGATGAAAGTCTTGCTTTGAGTTGTAATAAAGTCTTCCCATTCGAAACATTACTTCTTGTAGAAATATAATTATTAAACTATGTCTAAATAGCATGAATATATTATTTGTTAACCCAAATTATAATGGAATGGAATACATTTCCCAAGGAATTGCCTATCTTTCATCAAGGGTTAAAAAAGATGGGCACAATACAGCGCTGCTTGATTTTACATTTTCCAGGTCTCTTCTAGATGATAAGTTAATAAAACAAGCTATTGATTTCTCACCAGATATTATTTGTATCTCAAGCACTAGTTCTCTATTTAATTCTTCTCTAAAAATAGCTGCACATCTGAAGAAGATGATACAAGTTCCTGTTTTGTTAGGAGGACCACAAACAACAGTAGCCCCAGAAAACAGTATATCGAAAGATTGTATTGATATAATATGCATTGGTGAAGGAGAGGAATCCTTGGCAGCTTATGCTAATAATCCAGAGAGAACAGACATCCCTGGCTTATGGTTTAAGCAGGGAAATGCCATTATAAGAAATGCCGCAGCACCACTGTTCACCAACCTCGATGCACTTCCCATGCCTGATTTTGAAATATTTGATCTTGATAAATATATTAGAAGTCGTAATTTTATTATTGATATCATTACAAGCAGAGGTTGTCCTTATAGTTGCACATACTGCATTAATCAAACCTATGGTAAAATTTATGGACCAAAGTGGCACAAAATAAGAAAAAATAGTGTCCACTATATTATTTCTTTTATCAAAAGTCTAAAACACAAATACCCAATCATAAAAACTTTTGATTTTAAAGATGATTGTTTTGCTACAGATGTAGCGTGGTTGAAAGAGTTTTCAGAAGTCTATCCAAAAGAAGTTGGTTTGCCATATATTATCCATATGCGTCCTGAATTGGCTTCAGAAGAAAGATGCAAATTATTAAATGACAGTGGTTGTATAGCTGTTAAAATGGGAATTGAGTCAGGGTCAGAAACAATTAGAAAGAAAATATTGAACAGGCACATGTCAAACAAAGACATCATAAATGCATTCAATAATGTCAAAAAGGCAGGGATGAATACCTTTAGTTTTAATATGATTGCTTTGCCTCATGAGAAACCAAGAGATATTTTAAAGACATTAACATTAAACAGACAAATTCAACCGGGTTTATTTTCATGTAATATTTTTCAACCTTTTGAAGGAACCTCAATAAGAACACAATGCATCAATGATGGTTTATTGGAACCCACTCAAGAAACCCAAAATAATATTCATACAAAATCAATCCTTAAACAAAAACAACTCCCACAAATAATAATACGCTTTTTTTATATTTTCTCAGGATTAATAGTTTTTTTCCCAAAACAACCAATTAAGTCCTTTCTCTGGGTCATAAGAACCTCGACAGAGTTCCTTCATCCCATTTTAAGAAAGTTGCTTCCAAAAAATATAAAAAGTTATTTGTGGAAGCTTTTGATTTATAGTTCGCAATTAAAATCTAATAAAAAATCTTTATAAGGGAAACTAATATCTCCAGATGACAACCTTTTTTCAGCCACAAATTGGCCACTCACGTCATTATTAGTAGCTGTGGTTTCAAAGGTGTCTTTGATTTCTTTTGATGCGTTTGTAATATAATTGGAAACATCATTACGAGATACTTGAGTCTAAGTGACGTTAGACCCCGCAAAACGGGGCAGGCGTTAGCATGTAATCTATTGACCCACTCACAATTCTTTCCTAATCATAATTCATGACCAATTCATTCATCATCCAAGAAACCATTTCAGAACAAGAAATGGCAGAATTAAGTTCTCTACTCAACAATGATCAACCAGCCCATAATCTTCTCAACGATAAAAAAGACATAGGAATA
The DNA here is from genome assembly GCA_018812345.1 of bacterium. Lineage (GTDB taxonomy): Bacteria > UBA10199 > UBA10199 > UBA10199 > JADGCS01 > JAHJDR01. Next base: position 11,493 of record JAHJDR010000247.1, read on the forward strand.
TTTTTAAAGAACAAGCAGGGCCAGTTAGAAGCCGGTCTTGTGGGGCATACGTTTTTGAATTGGTTGTATATCAAACTCTTGTGGGTGCATGATAATAAACGAAAAGAGGGGATAGGTCGAAAGCTAGTTAGTGAAGCTGAGCGTATTGCTAAAGAGCGTGGCTGCTTGTACGCATGGGTAGATACCTTTAGTTTTCAGGCCCCAGAGTTTTATGAACGGCTTGGTTATGAAGTCTTTGGTCAGCTTGATGATTTTCCTGGAGTGAATAAAAGGGTGTTTTATAGAAAGAAAATTCACAACAACACTTAGTGTACAAAACCATACACTAAGTGTCGTTATGAAATGTTATGTATTTTCTAAATTCTGACAAATTCTAAAAACACTACTTTTAATAATATCAATTCCCCCCTGAAAAAAGGCTTCAGGGATAAGGCCAAAAAGCTCGCGTTCCAATTTATCTTGAGTCAATTTATGAGTTTTTTCACTGAGCAGCTTAGCAGCAGCTTTAAAAGTGATGGAAATTGGTTTGCGTCGATTAATGGCAAGACAGGTCAGCCGTGCTTTTAGTGTTTTTTTATCAAAACTAGTGAGTGGCTCAAATAAACTCAAATCATAGAAATCTCTTAAAGAATCTCTTTCTAAGCAAGCTGAAATCTTGTGTGCAAAAGCCTCTGCTGGGGACATGACAGTAATCACATGAGCGGGCAGTTGAAAACTATTTGCCAAAACAAAAGTGCTTTTTTGTTCCGGTGTGGCATAGGGTTTATCTTTTACTGAGATTTCAATGAGAGCTGTTATGTCTTCTTCACAGGCTTCCATGATAATCCCTCTGGAATTAAGTTGTGTGTTCTTTACTTGGATCTTTTCTTTCAAAAGTAATTTATTGATTTCTTGAGCAACAATTTTACGAGAATCTATATCCACAAAAATATAATCAACATCTTGGGTGTGGCGCGGACTATTGAGGAGTCGTAAGAGCATGCCGCCTTTAAGGATAGCTTTGTTTTTGTATTTTTGACTAAGGAGATGAATGATTTTTAGTAAGAGTTTTTCTTTTCTATTTATATTATCCATTGATGAGTCCTTTTACAAAGGTCACAAATTTAGGGTTTTTATATTTTATTAAATACGATCTTATTTTAGTTTTATTTAGTTTTTGAATATTGATTTCATTTCTAGGATCTATGGCGAATTTGTAACCACGAAGATGATAGTAGAGCATGTCTAAATAGGCTTTTTCAGAATCAGCGAGGTTTAAACCTTGGTTATTTTGAGTAAAACCAAAAAACAAATCATCAGATAGAGAGTAAATATCAATTCGATAGTTTTTAAAACGAATAACAAGATTCTTGTTAGTGCTCACCAATGATAGTCTGTTTTGGGGCAAGGTTCCGATGAGCATATTTTTAGCAAGAATTGAATCAAGTGAGATATAAGCATTGTTAATTATGTGTCGTGATAATTGCCAAAGGTCAAACGAGTCGGTAACATAGAGACCTCTTTTTACAGGGCTAAGAATACCAGCTTTGACAAGACGTTTTATTGTTCGCTGATTGGTAATGGGATTTGGAGAGCCAATGATATTA
>JAHJDR010000248.1 GCA_018812345.1 bacterium
GGACTAGTGTCCAGTGTTCAGTGTTCAGTGTCCAGTGGTGGAACGAGACAATCGTTCCGAAGTTCCAGACTCATAGGTTCGCAGGTTCACAGGGTCTCTGGAAGAAATTATTAGTGTCCCCCAGCGAACCTTCGACCCGTCGAACCTTCGACCCGACGAACCTTCGACCCGACGAACCTTCGACCCGTCGAACCTTCGACCCCTCGATCCTTCGACCCCAATCTTTATTATATAGAAACATGTGCTGCGTGTATATATGATTTGTAGTTTATTGTGCTTATTTGAGGGAAATGTTTGTGTATGTGTTTGTTTTATATAGGACTTTGTAGGGCAGGGGGTGACAGGGGGTAACTTTGGGTAATATTTGTGACGTGCTGTCGTCTATCGTCTATCGTCTATCGTCTAGCGTCTAGCGGGGGGATGGGGGGAGCGTGCTGTCGAGCTATCGTGCTATCGAGCTATCGAGCTATCGTCTTTTGGTACCGAAGTTCCAGGGGTCCAGAGTTCCAGGGTTCCAGGGTTCCAGGGTAAAATAAGGCACACGGCTTAAGGCGTAGGGCGTAGTTATTTCTTCAGACACGTGTTATTGAAATTATCGACTCTATCAATGAAAAAATCTTTTCCCCAAATTTCTAGTGAAGCAACTTCATTGGGATTTAAGAATCTTTTCACATCGTTTTTAGCCGCATTCCAGTCTAAGGATTTAATTTTATTTTTCAATTCTTTGATACACCAAGCGGCATTGATTTCTATTTTACTATTTTTCCAGGAGCCTTGTTGTATCAAGGCAGAAGTTAGAAAATCATAGTTAATCAGTGTTTTTCGGCTCATGTACCAAATAAGATCATACCAATCTCGTCCCTTGACATATTCACGACATAACACAGCATGGAGTTTTCCTGCAAAGAGAGAAGGCAGATCTTGAAGTGTAATGGAGTATGCAAAAGGGAAATCATTAAATTTATTTTCTACATGGCTTCCTTTTGGCGGATTTGTGTCGACTTCGAGTTTAATTTTAATTTTCTTTATGAAACGATTGGTATTCAAGTGATGGATATTGAGGATTTTACCAATGGAATCATCTTTTAAAAAAGCTTTCTTTACAGCGTTATTTGTTTTTGAACGATCTACAATTTCCAAATTGTAGCCAAAAGCTTTCAGTTCATCCTGGACGGTGTTAAGAAAAGACATAAGGTTAAAGTCTGACCAAGGTTTTTTTGTGATAAAGTCGAGATCTTCAGAAAAACGATTCAGGCCATAGAAAATTCTTAAACAGGTCCCTCCTTGAAAAGCTGTATGTTTAAAAAAATTTGTTCTCGATAAGCCTGCGAGAATTATTTCTTGTGTGATTTCTCTTAAAGCATCTTCTGTTTCTAGAATAGTTTGGCACTTGTATGTATCAAGTCGTTGTTGAATCAAGTCTTTGTTCATGAGAAAGCTCCTCATAGAGTTTAGATAAAAAATTCTTAACCCGTCTATTGCGATAGGCCTCTTTTATTTCAAAATCTGTACTATGGAGACGATATAATTCAAATACATCAATGCGTAGATCATGCGCCGCTTCGCTAAGATTTTTCCAGTTTTTCTTATGCACATAAACATAGTCAGCGAGCGCTTTTAACGGTGTGGCAATTAAAAATGGTTGGTTATGGGAATCTGAAATCTGTTTGACACCCAGATAAAAATAATTTTGAGGAATTTGTGTATAATCAAAATTACCCAATACAGTGTTAAAAAGTCGTGAGTTCTTTTGGCATACATTGACAACTGTTTTTACAGCTTCAGGAATCAATCCATGAAAAGAGAGTGCAGATTCCAAACTAACGTATGAAGGGCCATAAATTTGATTTGCTAACATGAATGGATTCAGTGGAATTCTTTGAAATTTCTTTGCCAGGTAATAGAGTCCGCGACGAATGTGAATAATATCACCTCTAGCAAGGGCACGTTTAACAAGGCCATAACGGCGATCATTAGATCCTTCAAAGAGGTTAATGACTTCCGTATCTGTAATGATGTCCCTTGGGTGGTGCTCTAAAATTGTTTCAATAAAGTGATTCATATAATGGATACTGTTCTATTATGACAGTATCTATTATAAATTATAAGATATCATGCTGTATAATGCAATTAAAATGTAAGAAACTGTCATAAAATGACAGTATTGATGTTAAATGCTCCTAGGCCCCAAATCAGCTCTCAGAGCGAGCAATTTTTCAAAGTCAGCATCTGAAATCTCCGATAGTTCGCCCAGATGACTTGCGTGATATAAAATTGTGGCCGCATGTTCAATGCGTTCCATCCCATTAATCGCTTCATCTAAATCTTCTCCCCAACTCACAGCTCCATGTCTGGCTAAAATCATGACGCGGTTATCTGGTAGGTAGGGATTTAGCAAAGAACCCATATCTTCAGTGCCCGGAATGGCCATGGGTACGATGGGAATTTTGCCCACGCATAAAATAAGTTCGGTTAGGCATTTTGTGGGGAGTTCTGTTAGCGCGGGTTTGGCTACAGACCAGGCCACTGCCATAGGTGGGTGGGCGTGAACAATCACTTTGGCTTTTGGGCATTTATTATAAATCGCCAAATGCATGAGGCGCTCACTCGATGGATTGCCGGCAACAGTAGCACCTTTTAAACTAATAGAAGAAATTTCTTTAGGATCAATAAAAGCCTTAGCGCGGCCAGATGGCGTGATGAGAATTTCATCATCAGAAAGACGATAGCTAATATTCCCATCGCAAGCAGCCAGCATGTTGCGGTTATAAAGGCGTTTTGCGATTTCAATGATTTGTTTTGATATTTGTTTTTTAGTCATAAAAAATACTAGTCAAAGCCTAGTTTTTTTGCCACTAGTTCCAGATAATCACTGGCGATGTCTAAGGCTTCACTTGTTTCATGACCTGACAAGAATCCATCAGCATCATAAAGACAAATATTTCTGTTACGTCTCATGTCATCAAAAACAGCCATGTGTGCTTCAAAGCTTTCACCAAGTATTTCAGAAGATTTTTCAATAATAGCTATATGATGACCAGGAATACTGCGAACTCTCAAATTATGTTTGAAGATGAGTGCTAGTGACGCTTTTAACATGGCTTCATAGGCTAGTTGATAGGCAGTTTCACTGTCATCATCCATGACGGTATAAGCAGACTTGAGTTTGCGACAGGCTCCTTGATAATGAGCTTTAATTTGATCAGGTGTTGATTGATAATCTTTAAATCGAGAATCTTTTGTCATTTATCTCCAATGAGCATAATCCTTTTTCCTTTCATTACAGATGTTATAAAAGGATCTTTTGTTGCTTGTTTTGAATGAAACTCTTTTTTACTAAAAATTCTATAATTTATGTCTCTGCCAAACTGCTTTTCCAACGGTTTAAGAATCTTAGCTAAGCTCAGTGTGCTAACACTTCCAATTATCATTAAATCAATATCACTCATAGCATCTATTGTGTTAGAAGCAAAAGATCCATAAATAAATGCCTGTTCTATGTTTTCCAATTGCTCCAAAGCTTTTTTAAGTAAAATTTCTACACCAGCTGTTTTGAGTAGAATGCTTTTTATTTCTTTGTACAAAGGGTGTTCTGTATTGAGTGAGAAAAATTTCAATCTTCCTTTTTCTGTAAACTGAACAAAACCTTGAGTTGTTAACTGGTTTAAGCTTCGTGATAGATTTCCCGGATCTTGATTAAGAATTTCTGCCAGTTCTCGGAGGTGGTGGACTTTGTTTGGATTGAGAATAAAATAAAGAAGTATTCTTTGGATGACCTGAGAGCTTAAATTAATCATGTTGTAATATATTACAACACATGATGTAGTTATTTACAACATATATTTTGTTTAGTCTGCTGAGTGAGACTTTTTGCCACGAATAAATCTAAAATATTGTACTAAATAGTATGAATAAATCATGAGACAGTTAAAAGGTTTATTAATACAGGTACTTGGAGAGGTGTTGAAAATTGCTTTAAAATCATTGTTAGTTTTAAGCAACATTTTCTATCTTTGACCGATAAGCGGGGTATAAAGGCATTGTCTATAATGCCTTAGCCTAATGATACAGGGAATTATTTGAAGACATTTTTTAATCAACCGTTTCTCCTTAATGGACAAGGTCTGGCCTTTGGTCAGCTAAATGCTGAACTCAATAACTGGGACGCATTACCACGTGAACGTCAAGAAGCGTTATCGCGCTACATTACAGAAAATCTCTCATCACATCTTAGGCCCAATGAGGCGAGTTTGTTTGCACGAGATATGCGTCAAATAAATCCCGGCCTCATGCCATGGAAATTAGGTCAAGATTTTGAAACGCCTTCATCAAATACGCTTGTCATGTCACCGAGAAAAGTTGTGCAACAATTTTCCGATGGTAGTCAGGACGTTTCTCAAGAGCAACCTGTTGTCTTTGCAGCGAGTAATAAAAATGGTGCTGGTCGTACCAGACGAACTTATTCTGGCTGGGATCTGAATCGCTTTCGTGTGATAGGTAATACTGATTATAATCAAGGTGGGTCAGGAAGCAGCGCTGTTCGGCACAAAAATGTTTTTGTGATTGAAGATCGTTTTGGTCACAGTTTAACTTTTGAAATTGAAGATACAGCTCAATTGAGTCAAACGAGTGATCCCATTTATTCTCGAAACATCAGTATTGAAAAAGTACCTTCTGGTTTTGTGCTGATTTCTGAAGAGCAGCGTAAAGCGTCACATTATGAGGCTTGTGACCTTTTTGAAGAACCCATTGCCGGACAAATCATAGAGCTTAAATTTCAGTGCAAAGGAAATGGGTATGAAGGTTGTGTGATTACTTTGCTACTGGGCTGTGAAAACATGGCAGGTGGACACAGAAACTTTATTCACAAAAAAACAATGGGGATTATTATTGAAGGTGTCTCGCCTGAAACAGGTATTCCCTATGAAAGCTATTTTGATCGTTATCATCCTATTGTTCGAAAACAAGCTGATGAGGTCTTTGTTGTCGAACAGGCAAATGTTAGTGCTCCCATTGAATGGAAGGCTGATGAGAATGGTTATTTATTAGCCCCTGAGTTTAACGATGCCTCATTACCCGATGGCTATCATTTACTGCCAGATCCCTTAGAGCGGGAGAAGTTTGGTAATGAACGCTTTGCCATTGTTGAAACACCTCTAGGTTATCATGTTTTACTGGTTAATGAAGATGATGACGTAGCCATTGAAGGCAATGCTATTATTAGCGCGCTTGATCCAGTAAAAACTAGCGTTGATTTAGGAGAGGGTAGACAGATTATTATTAATAATCAGAATCTTTTCTCTATTGATGTTTATGATAAGGGAAAGAAACGTAAAATCGAACCTGGGTCATCATTTTTACGCATCTATGCTGAAGACACTGTTCTTCTTCGTCCGCATGGCGAGTCAGCTCAATGTTATGTTTTATCAAAACTCAAAGATGGTCGTGTTCTTGTAATAGAGATAGATCCAGAAACATTTGCCTCCTATTATAATTTGAAAAGAGGTTGGGATATTGTTGCAGAGGTTCAAGAACCAGCTCTAATTTCAAAACCAATGCCTGCTCCAGCTCCCGTTCCCATTAAAGTTCTTGAACCCATCTCAAAACCTGTTCCTCAGCCTAAGCTTGATCCTGTCCTTTCTGATATTCCTGGACAAATGATTCTTTTGGGAAACAAATTGGGTTCAGGCTATGTTACTTTTCAAGATCCTGAACTTGAAGTGACAGTGACCCTCACAGATGTGCGTGTATCAGAGGGACAGATAGACTTTTCTAAAGTGCATGTTTATGTACGAACTTTTGAGGGACAAGATGTCGAAGTTTTACCATATAAATTTGATCGTGAACAACAGGTCTTGAGCTTAGCAGGACTTGCCACATATCGTGTCAAAAACATGTTGATGGTTGATGGTCGTTATGAATTAGTTATTGAAGCTGATCACAGTGGTTATCTGGAAGAATCGTGGCAAGAAAAAGCCACACGTCGAACTCGTCATTTTACAGACCCACTTGTAGATGGACTGCCAACGCAAATGTGGGCCTTACCCGCACGTGATGCCAAAATTAGTAAACCAGCGTCGCGCATGCGTGTCTTAGCAGATAATCCAGACCTTGATGGTCGTGTCGAAGTTTTTCCTTTTTATGGTCCCAAGGCAGGGACTATCCATGAGGGGTTAGGGAAGAAATCTAACAACCGGAATCTTTGGAGTTGTCAGTTAGCTTTGGAGGCCTTTGATGGGGCCTTAGGTTTGGGTAATGTTGAGGAAGGATCTAATGAGGAAACGTATGTCATTATACAGCATTTTACTTATTGCCAAAAAGTTTACTCTCTAGGTCGTTGGCTCTTGCAAGAACATGAATGGGATAATTTGCGTGCTCGTGTTATTGATACGGATACTAATGAATTTGGATGGGCTTTAGAATTAAAACTTCATTTTAAAGGAGAACGTGAACGGATTGTCTATTTACAACCTTTTACTGAAAAACAAACCATTGAGAAAGCTCAAGAAATGGAAACAAGTGCTATTGGTCTTGTGCTGAACACAGGTCTTGAACCTGTTGCCCAAGAGGCAAAACAAGCGTTTTCTCAAATGATGCCTGTCATGGGTGGGTATGCAAAAATTGGAGGCCCACTTAACAAAGCGCGTGTTGTCCGGGAAGAGAGACGAAAACAATCAGAAATCTATAAGACTTTTGAACCGGATTTATCAAAGGCGGCTTTTCCTCCCGGCAAGTCAGGACAACTTGATGCTGGCATCGCCCAAATGCTTCCGTTCATTTATTTGCGGAACATGGATCATAAACCTTTTTCGCTTTTTATTGATGATGTTGAAATCAGTGGTTTGGTTTTAAGAAATGTTGGAACGTTTTTACAATATGCTCCTGGGTTGGGCGTTGATAAACTTACCATCAAGCTACCTAATGGCGAAGAGCGTGAAGCCATGGTTGAGGCTATAGATGGTTACGTAGGGCAATACCATATTGTGGACCCTATCTCAGAATTAGCTTATCCATTATGGCTAACACCCACACAGGTTTTCTTTCATACAACACCCGTCCCCCCTGAATTACCTTTGCCTCCTATTTTTATTAAGGCTTGGAAACGAGTGATGATAGAAGCTTGGCAAAAAAGCATGAGACATCTTTCGTTGTTGGATAAACCAAAATATCATCCTGTACACTTAACTGTCGATCCGCGTACATTAATAGGAGAAGGTCATTTTTGGCAGGATTTACAATTATACAATCCTGATGGAGAAGATGGAGGAAGTGTTGGTTTTGATTTTTATCGGACAGCTAGTGGTAAAATAAGATTAGCTCGTGATTCGGTAGGAATGACGAATATACGTTTTCGCTTACCAGGTCATAGTAGTAGGCATTTACTGCTTGAAATGGCTCATATTAAAGATGAGGGGCAGGGGCTTTTACGTGTGTATTTTCCGCAAAAATTGACAAATCAATATTGCGTGGTCTGTGTTGATTTCTTTGTTGAGGATGGCATGGTTTTTCCTCTCTACCATCATGATAAAAATTATCGAAAGGGAAAAAACCATCATAAAAATATTTTTTACGCACGCAAATGTATGACGGCACTTAAGGCCGGATCACGGGCTGTTCAATTTCTGCGTGAGGCTGATTCTCGTAATAAATTGAGTCCTGAAACGGATATGTCAGATGTGATTGGTATTACAGATGAGGAACTAGCTATACGTTCTGAAAATATTGGAGAGTTGATGAGTTCAGCAGAAGGTGTTGGTCGTATGCTTGATTTTTTACGAATGGGGCGTAGAAAATAATTAATGACTTCTTTCCACAATATACCGAGCCAAAGCACGCAAAGGCTCTGCTTCTTTTCCAAAAGCAGACAGTGCGGCCAGGGCTTGATCCAAAGCCTTTTGGGCTTCTTGTTTAGCGCCATCAAGTCCGAGCAGAGAAGGATAAGTTGATTTATTCTTTTCCTGATCAGAACCAATGGGCTTGCCCAAGTCATCGCCACCAATAATATCTAAAATATCGTCCACAATCTGAAAGGCCAGGCCAATAGCACGGCCATAGGTTTCAAAGTTTTTTAAAACATTGCCATCAACGCCTTTTAACAGTGCTGGTGTGGTGCAGGCTAATCTAATAAGAGCACCTGTTTTATGGGCGTGCAAGTTTTTGAGATCCTCCAAAGAGATTTTTTTATTTTCTGATTTAATGTCTATAACCTGCCCAGTAATCATGCCTGGTATGCCAGTGGCTAGGGCAAAATTGTTGATCACTGTAATAATGTTTTCTGGTTTGTATTTATTCTGATCTAGTTTTGTCAGTACAGAAAACGCGTGAGCGAGCAGGGCATCGCCTGCTA
>JAHJDR010000249.1 GCA_018812345.1 bacterium
CTCTAGCCAAAAGAGGCTTTATGGTATTAGGAACATCGTCTTCAAATGTGGTTTCTGTAATTTTCTGATTACGAATCTTTTTTAAAATTTCCATTTGAGACTCACCATAAAACAATCGTTTACATGTGATGAGTTCATAAAAAACATTACCCAAAGAAAAAACATCAGTTCGTTTATCCATGGGCTTACCAAAGGCCTGCTCTGGGGCCATATAATTAACTTTTCCCTTGAGAATGCCCGCATGCGTTTGCGATAAATTACGCGCCGCCTTGGCTATACCAAAATCAACGATCTTGACACCACCATCATAGGAAACCAATATGTTTTGTGGCGATATATCACGATGAATAATCTCAAGGGGTTCACCATCAGTCCCCTTTTTAGAATGAGCATAATCCAATCCACGACAAACTTCTGAAATGATATAAATGGCTATATCGATAGGAATTGGTTCATGAAGTTCACGACTTTTTTCAACCAAATCACGCAGGTTAATGCCATCAATAAACTCCATGGAAATAAAGTAATCATCACCCACACGGCCTAAATCATAGACCTGTACAATGTTAGCATGTGACAAATTGACCACAAGCTTTGCTTCATCTGTTAGCATGGTGATAAATTCTATATCTGCTGAACAATGAGATAGAATTTTTTTTATGGCGAGTACTTTTTCAAAACCATCAACACCAAATGTTTTGGCTTTATAAATTTCTGCCATGCCGCCAACAGCGATTCGATCAGTGAGAAAATATTTCCCGAAAGGTTTTGGTTCAAATTTTGCCATTACAATAACATATAAAGCACACCGAAACTGAGAACCGAGATCAAGGCAACAATTGTAATGTATACCCACAAAATCTCATTATTGACCTGCATGGAAACAGGATCTTGTAATCCCAACTTCTGTAGCCAACTTCTTTTAGAAACAAACATTTTTAATGTTTGTGACAAGGTATGCTCTTTTGGTGCATGCGTAATTTTTGTAATTTCCTCGTCGATATCTCGTTCATTTTTTGGCACGGTAAATCTCAGTACAGGTTCACGCGTTAGCCAATTCACTTCAATGAATTGCGATTTTGAACTTCTGAGTTTTAATGCCAAGGAACGAGACACAGATAAAAAAGCTGCCGGTATTGTTGTGCCATCAAAAAGAAATACTCTAATTTTTAATAGGGATGGTTCTGTATTAATATTGAGAGCGATCAGTTTTATTTTATCGATATCTTCCGTTTTTATCGCAATATTTCGTTGCCATAAATGGGATTTATTAAAAAGTGACTGTAATTCTTTACCATCTTTTAGCTTATCAAAATTATCACTTTTGCCTTCCTCGCCATCTTTATCTTGAGACTCTTCCCGTTCCTCTTCCAAGGCATCTCTGGCGGCATCAACACGATACACTTGGTTATCGTATTTAAGATGATCGAGTTTATCTACCATAATATAACAAAATTACCATAATTGGGGTGTGGACACCACAATTAATTTGAATTTGCAGTACACAAATCTTAAAAAACCTAACTATATTGCATAGTAACAAATTCTGTCTCTATAACCCGTTGATTTTGATAACTTATTGATATTTCACAATAATGCAGTGCGTAATGGAAATCACTAATAAAATATTAGGATAAAACCTCTTATTTCAGCGATAATCTTGACATAGGGCTATTCAGTCTTAACTTACTTGATAACAACGAATTAACAGTAATCCCTTTTTAGGGAAGGAGTTTTTACAATGGCAACAAAATCTAAGATTATTGGAATTGACTTAGGAACCACAAATTCTTGTGTGGCCATCATGGAAGGTAGCGAACCTAAGGTGATAGCCAATCAAGAAGGTACACGCACGACCCCTTCAGTAGTCGCCTACACAAAGGATGGCGAAGTTCTGGTTGGACAAGCTGCTAAGCGACAAGCAATCACTAATCCTGAAAAAACAATTTATTCAATTAAACGTTTTATGGGACGTCGCAAAGATGAAGTATCCGAAGAAATTAAATTAGTACCGTATAAAGTTGTGGATCACAAAAGTGGTGGTGCAGCCGTTGCTATTGATGATGCCGTATACTCACCTGAAGAAATTTCAGCAAAAACAATTCAAAAACTTAAAAAAGCAGCAGAAGATTATTTAGGAGAAACTGTCACAGAAGCCGTGATAACTGTTCCTGCTTATTTTAATGATGCCCAACGCCAAGCAACTAAGGATGCCGGTAAAATTGCTGGCTTAGAAGTAAGACGTATTATTAATGAGCCCACAGCAGCAGCTCTCAGCTATGGTTTAGATAAGAAAAAGAATGAACTCATCGCCGTCTATGACTTTGGTGGTGGTACGTTTGATATTTCTGTCCTCGAAGTTGGTGATAATGTTGTGGAAGTTGTTGCTACAAATGGTGACACCCATCTTGGTGGTGACAATATTGACCAACTCATCATTAATTTCCTCATTGCTGAATTTAAAAAAGATCAAGGCGTTGATGTTTCCAGCGATAAAATGGTTCTCCAACGACTTAAAGAAGCTGCTGAAAAAGCAAAAATTGAGCTCTCATCAGCCATGGAAACAGAAATCAATCTACCCTTCCTCACTGCTGATGCTGGTGGCCCCAAGCACATGACCCTCAAAATGACACGTTCTAAACTCGAACAACTTTGCGCTGACATCATCACACGTTCTTTTGAACCTGTAAAAAGATGTTTAAGTGATGCCGGAAAAAAACCTTCTGACATCAATGAAGTTATTCTTGTTGGTGGTCAAACACGTATGCCAAAAATTCGCGAAGAAGTTCAAAAATTCTTTGGCAAAGAACCTCATATGGGTGTGAATCCTGATGAAGTGGTCGCCAGCGGTGCGGCTGTTCAAGGTGGTGTGCTCTCTGGTGATGTGAAAGACATGCTCTTATTAGACGTAACCCCCCTTTCACTCGGCATTGAAACATTAGGCGGCGTTTTCACAAAGATCATTGATCGCAATACAACAATCCCTGTGAAAAAATCTCAAATTTTCTCCACAGCAGCTGATAATCAAACGTCAGTTGAAGTTCATGTTCTGCAAGGGGAACGTGAAATGGCGAGCACTAATAGATCATTGGGTCGTTTTCATCTTGATGGTATTCCCTCTGCCCCCCGTGGCATACCACAAGTTGAAGTGACCTTTGATATCGATGCCAATGGTATTGTTCATGTAACAGCTGTTGATAAAGCCACAAATAAAGAACAAAAAATAACCATTACAGCTGGTTCAAATCTTGGTAAAGATGATATCGATAAAATGATGAAAGACGCCAAAGAGCATGAAACAGAAGATAAGAAAAAACGTGAGTCCATTGAGAATAAAAACAAACTCGAATCCATGACCTATGAAGTGGAAAAACAACTCAAGGAACACAAAGACAAACTCCCTGCTGATGCAGTTAAATCAATTGAAACAGAGCTTGAAAACAGCAAAAAAGCTTTAGAGTCTCAAGATGATGAAAAAATCAAAAAAGGCTTTGAAGACCTGCAACAAGCAGCTGTAAAAATTGGTGAAGTCTTGTACAAACAACAACAAGATGACGCCGCAAAACAACAAGCCACTGGAGGCCAACCCGGTGCTGACGAGGCTGCTAAAGAAGAGCCTAAGAAAGACGACGATGTTGTGGATGCAGAGTTTGAGGAGTCTAAGGACTGATTATAACACCAATCTATTTTTCATTCATATATTTATGTATTCATGTATTTTGCATTAAAAAGCGGGCCCAAAGCCCGCTTTTTTCATTGGAGTTTTTGACCTCTGAGAAATAAGGTGCTAGAAGCATCTGCGATGAAGATCATTATTGCAAAGACTGCTGGCTTTTGCATGGGCGTTAAACGCGCTGTGGAATTAGCTATTGAACATGCACAAGGTGAAGAGAAGACCCTCTACACAATGGGCCCCCTCATTCACAACCAGCAAACCATTGATATGCTTCAAGATCATGGTGTGGCCATGCTCAAAGACGATAAACTTCCCGCAGACAGTTCTCGTATTATCATTCGCGCTCATGGTGTTCCCCCGCAAACATTAGAAGATATTTCTTGTCATGGGCATGACATCATTGATGGTACCTGCCCAAAAGTAACGGCCGTTCATAAAGTCATAAAAAAATATCGGGATCAAGGCTTTAGTATTGTCATTACAGGTGATGACGGACATGCTGAAGTAATTGGTCTGATGGGTTATGCAGGTGATTCAGA
>JAHJDR010000250.1 GCA_018812345.1 bacterium
AATATCTCTGAGTGTAGGTATTGCCAGGTCCATAAACTCTAGGATCATACGCAGGTTCATATCTCCAATTTGAATAACTCTCGGCAGGCTTTTCATCACCGCCAAACACATATCCAGACGGCTTGCCACTAGCATAATTGTACCGCCAATCATACGATTCTGTAACCCAAGCAGCCGCTCTCGCCCTCTTTACCTTGTCCTCAAAACTATCTCCTTGGTCAATCCATTTCAAAACAGGATCTTCACTCGTCCCGCTATATTTGTACTTTCTATAAATCGCAGGATATTTTGTATAATAGTAAGTTGGTTTGTGATCATAAGAAGTGGAATAAGAAGCACCGTAGTAGGGATCATAATGGCCAGAAACATAAGGCGTTCGAAAATCATAAGTGGTATAAGCAGCCGCATTCTGTAGCATCAAGGCTAAAAGAAACACCGCGACCATTCCGAAAATTGCTACCTTTCTCATAAAAAAGCCACAGATAAAGGGTATTTAAATTTAGCTATTACTTCAAAGATGTGCTATCCGAAAATTAGTTCTTGAGGCTGATGTAACTCAGCCAATGAAATTTACCAAAAAGTCATTGGTTGAAACATTAAAGGCAAAATCAGACGGCAAAACTAGCTATCAGGCGAGGAAAATAGCCGATGTTTCTGATCGGAGGGTAGATCAGATATGGGAAGAATACTTAAGAACTGGAGAAATCCCAGTTCTGGGTAAGGATGTAGGAAGACCGATGATACCGATAGAAGAGTGGGAAAGAAAGTTAGTGAAGAAATTTTATGAGAAGTATAGAGTTTCTGCTTCCACGCTCAATCGGTTGATTGGGCGTGATGAAAATGTCCACATGAGCCATTATAGGGTTCACAAGATCCTGCTAGAGCTTGGCTTTGCTAAGAAGAAAGAGAAGTTCCAAGCTAGAAAAATAAATTGGGTTAGATATGAAAGAAGGCACAGCTTAACAGCTGTGCATATTGACTGGCATTTCACAGGAAAGATGTGGGTTTTTGCCGTGATTGATGATGCAAGCAGGAAGATACTTGCATTAATCGAGTGTGATTCTCCAACGACAGATGCTTCAATCAGAGGGATGATTGAAGCCTTAAAGTGTGGTAAGATTAAACAGTGCATTAGCGATAGAGGATCTCAGTTTATGAGTAACATGAATTGCTATTCTAGGTTCCAAGAATTCCTTGCAAAGCAAGGAATTCAACACATCAAAATAAAAATAAAACATCCTCAATCAAATGGGAAGATAGAGAAGTGGTTTGGCTGTTACGATAAACATAGAAAAGCTTTTGAAACAAGGGAAAAGTTTTTACATTGGTATAACGATCTAAGGCCACACAGAAGTCTCAGGTTTGAAATGCTTGAGACTCCTTCACAAGCATTTGAGAGAAAAAGGAGAAAAGAGTAAAAATGGGAAAGCAAAATAATCTATCGTCAGGAAATAATTATCAGATACTACATTGACATACCCAAACGAAAGGTTTAAAACCTAGTTTCTTGGGAGGATTTTATGGTATACAGAATACTTGTAGTAGATGATGAGGGACCTATTAGGGAAATACTGGATGAGGTCTTACATAGAGTGGATGCCGGGATTAGGGTAGACCTTGCTGATGATGGGGGGATGTTGGTAGACTATGCTGGTAAGAGGCCATATGACTTGATTATTGCTGATTGGGATATGCCTGGAATGACTGGGGTTGATGCGGTGCGGGCCTTGAGGCAAGGTCGGGGCCCAAATAGACATACACCTGTTTTTATGATGACAGGAATAGTAGAGGGGTGGGAAGATAGAGTGAGAGAGGCTCACAAAGCAGGGGCGAATAGCATAATTCGAAAGCCCTTTGATAATGGCAAATTTATGGGCGAAGTTAGAAGATATATGCAAGATCAAGGAAGAGCATAATAAAAACAAAAAATTAAAAAAAGTTAATTGTAGGGATATTTTGTTTGCATCAGGATTATGCACTCAAATAGATAAAGAATTTCAAAGGATGGTTTTAGCAAACTAAAATGGCAGAAGATAAAA